>JANRLT010000035.1 GCA_033762255.1 Pirellulales bacterium
TGTCCACAAACCTTTGGAGAACTGGATTTTAGCGGGTTTATGAAGGATATGTTAGGGGAAGCCGCTGTCGCCGTGATTCTGGCTAGCAATTATAACGGCTCCGGTTTGCTACTCAAAACTAAAAAGGAAACGCGCGGATAATTGTCTCATTTTGCGAATGGCATTTCGCTCGGGCCTTTTTCTGCGATGCTGTCAAGGGGGTAAAACAGGAAAACAATTAGGAAATTTGCAAGCATTTCACGCATTATTCCGCTTGCTAGCAAGAAAATAATCGCTGCCAATCCCGCGCGCCGAGATAATACAGGCGATTTAGGCAAACAAAAATGTTAATTTGGGTAATTTGACTGTTATTTTTCCATGAGGAAAGCTTGTCACTCCAAAATGTCTAGGTAAACTGTGGGAACTTTTCCGGATTCTCATTTTGAGTTTTTAATCCCCACTTTAAGGAGAACTAACTATTCCTGAGTAACGGCTGAGGTGTGCGAATCTGATCAAGCCACGCTTTTGTCTCGCCAAGCGTTGGCCCACCTCGCCGCCCCGTGGACAACCTTGTTTAACTTCTCCCTCGGGGAAGTTCCCACCGCTTTAGGTTTGTCCTTACCCAGTTTGACAATTTTTAAGGAGATTTCTTGTGTCCACAGTAGCTTTGTTGATGATGAACATGATGCTAGCCAGCGAACAGCCCCGCACTTATGCCGAGGCTTATCGCCAAACCAATGAAAATGGCAAGCCTCTGGTGGTGTTGGTAGGAACCAAATGGTGCCCCGGTTGCATCAAGATGAAGGAAGAAGTCATTCCACAAATGCAAGAGCATGGAACCCTGTCCAAGGTCAACTTTACAGAGGTCGACGCCGAGACCGACACCGAATTGGCCGGACAATTACTAAACGGCCGCAAATTGCCCCAATTGGTCATGTTTATCAAAACTGATTCCGGCTGGAAAAAAACGCAGATGGTCGGAGCCAAGTCTGAGGCCGAAATCGACGCTTTCTTACAAAATAACATGGCCAAACCAACAGTCCGCTTTAGCAGTGTGCAAACTCCAGCTAGGTAATCGCCCTGTTTAATGTCTCAAAATGCGACTTCCGGAAAAGATGTAGCATTTCTGGTACTGACCAGGACAACTGATTAAAAAAACAAAGAGGAACTGGCCAAAAAAAGCCAGTTCCTCTGTTGTTAATGCCATCGACAAAAAATGTTTGACCGTAACGCCTGCAAACACCCCAAAATAATCCAACGCCTAAGCGTCATGTGGAAATTAAATTCTGGAGGGAAAAACCAACTCTGGGGCGACAGGCGGTCTTTTAATCAAGCGTTTACACTAAATCCAGCTTGCGCTTTCTTTGCTTTGAGATTCGGCATTCCAAGCAAACACCCGTGATAATCCAGCGGTGGCCGCTTACACGAAACTGGTACTGCTTGGCGACTGATTCCCTCAATTCCTGTAGTTCGGAACTTTGGAATTCAATTAATTTATCACAATCCGTGCAGTGGAGATGATCATGTTGGGGGTAGCCGTAGTCATGCTCATAGACGGCCCGCCCATTCAAGGTCATCTTGCGTAAGAGCCCGGCATCGACCATTTCCGAAAGTGTCCGATAGACAGTGGGCCGGCTGACATGTTCCTTATGTTCTGTTTGCAATAAGTCCGCCAAGAGTTGATCCGCGTCAAAATGCTCATGTCGCGCAGCGACCTGTTGCACGATGATTCTTCGCTGCTGGGTGACTCGTTTTCCACGACTTTGCAAAAACTCTTCAAAACGAGCCAAAGGTGTCAACGCAACCTGCACCGTTTCTAATTTGTATTCTGTCGTCATAATAATCCTAACTATCTGTTAAATATAGAGTTGCGCAAAACAAGCCTATTCCTCCACGGTTGATCGCTCATTTCCATTTTAGGCGATCAAACCGAGGTTACAAGCTTAACAAAAATTTGCCCTTCGTCCTGGGCGATTCTCTTTATAAAACCCAGACAGAAGGCCAAAAATGAGACCAGGAGATATTTTTCAAATATCTTATTGTCAAAAATGCCAAAAGTCCTAGAATATAGTTACAAGATCGATTTACATGAAAACTGTGCCAACAACCATCGAAAGTTCTGACGCCGGACTGATTTGCCTGTTGCGCAATCAGGGTCCACAGAGTATTTCACAAATCTCGCAGTCCATGAATGTTACAGCTACGGCTGTGCGTCAGCGGTTGGCACGACTGATGAGTTTGGGTTTGATTGTCAGAAAACCTTGGAAAGCTCCTCGCGGACGTCCTGGGCATCATTACACCCTGACCGAAGAAGGATTACGGAGCGGAAGTAACAACTTTGCCGATTTAACGATCGTCATTTGGCAAGAAATTCGGGACATCCGTGACCCCCAAATTCGCACGGGCTTACTCCAGCGTCTGGCCCAGCGATTTGCCAAGGAATATGCCCCGCGGGTGCAAGGATCATCCCTTCGGGAACGATTAGAGTCGATCGCCCGCATTTTTACCGAAAAAAGCATTCCTTTTAACGTGGAGACCGCCACCTTCGAGTCACCCAGTAAAAACAACGTTATTAGCACAAGTGATCCAGATAATAAGGTTAGCGGGACAAATAGTGCATCGCTAACCCCAAATTCATCCGCTTTGCCGATCCTCACCGCCCATGCATGCCCTTACCCGGCACTGGCAGAACAGGATCGGGGAATTTGCGCGGTGGAAAATTTGATGTTAAGCGAGTTAGTGGGCCAACGGATGAAACTAACAGAGTGCCGGTTAGACGGCGGGGCCTGTTGCCGCTTTGAAACCTCGCCTTAGGCGTCTATAATGCCGGGCTGGGTTTGTGTGGAATAAATGCAATTTTTACAACATTTTATGAGGATTACGTCAAACATGACACTCCCCTGGATTGAAGGCCGGTTTGAAGAAAACGTCATCACCACCACGGTAGAACAAGCGATCAATTGGGCCCGGCAATCCAGTTTGTGGCCGATGACCTTTGGGCTGGCGTGCTGCGCGATTGAAATGATGGCCGCGGGGGCCAGCCGGTATGACCTTGATCGGTTTGGTGCGGGTGCGTTTCGCGCAACACCCCGCCAGGCGGATTTGATGATTGTGGCGGGAACGGTCACCTACAAAATGGCCAGCCGGGTGCGCCGTTTATACAACTTGATGCCCGATCCCAAGTACGTGATTGCCATGGGTGCCTGCACCACGGGTGGCGGTCCCTACTTTAAGTGGGGTTATCACGTGGTCAAGGGCGTGGACTTGGTCGTGCCCGTTGATGTTTACGTGCCAGGTTGCCCGCCGCGTCCCGAATCGCTTTTGGAAGGGCTAATGCGGATTCAGGACAAGATCATGGGACATAAAATTGCCAAGCGTTTAGAGGGTCCGGGCAAAATAAGCGATGAACTGCCTGTGCCGCACCATTCCGGGTATGTCAGTCCCCCCTTTGACACGGATCTGGTCTTTGATCATCAAAAAATTACCGGCTAACGGCCAAACATTAACATTCGAAAACCCGTTACATTCCGGCCAGGAATTGTGATTATTGCCAATGACCCGCCTCATCGCGGACGTCTCAAATGATCCCTGGCATTTGATTCACCTATCTTACCTTGTATTGACGCACGGAAAACATGAAAGAAGTTTTACGCATTTCGAATTTGCATGTCAGCATCGATGGCAAGCCCATACTAAAGGGGGTTGACCTGGAAATTGGCCGCGGAGAGACCCACGCGCTCATGGGACCCAATGGTTCCGGCAAGAGCACGTTAGGCTATGCGATCATGGGCCACCCCAACTACGAAGTGACCGACGGCTCCATCGAGTTGATACTGGAGGATGGCAGTGCGATCAATATTTTGGAACTAGAAGCCGATGCCCGTGCTCGCCTGGGAATCTTTTTGGCCTTTCAGCGGCCAATGGCGATTCCCGGCGTCAAAATGGCGGACTTTTTGCGTCATGCCACGACCAACGTTCGCCGCCCTGATCGCAAGGAAGGAGAGGAGCTTCTCCCCATGAAGGAATTTCGCCAAGACCTGCGCGGAAAAATGAGTCAATTAAAGATGGACGCCGAATTTGCCCGCCGTTATGTCAACGAGGGCTTTTCCGGCGGCGAAATGAAGCGATCGGAAATTTTGCAACTGGCCATGCTGGCCCCGAAATTTGCGATACTTGACGAGACTGACAGCGGTCTGGACGCCGACGCCGTACGATTGGCCAGTCAAAGCATTGCCGAAATTGGCGGCTCCAACATGGGCATCTTGATCATCACCCATCATGAGCAACTGCTGGAACATAACACACCGGACAAGACCCATGTGATGATGGGAGGCCGGATTGTAGAAACTGGCGGCCCGGAATTGGCGGCGGAATTGCATAAGCAAGGTTACGAGCGGCTTCGTTCGGCACATCCCGAAGCGGCCGCCGCTGAACGAGAAATGCTGGCCGCCTCCTAGGGACCGCTGTTGACCGTTCTAAGGATTAGCCATTTACAGCAACAATTTTGGCAGCGCGGACAGCGATGCGAATCGGATGGCGCTTTAGCAAAGCTGTCAACTAACCTGATGATCTTAGCCTTAACATGTTATTGCTAAGGGAGATCCATCTTGATTGCATTTACTGCGTTGCCCGGATTTCAATCACTCATATTTGCACCACTATAAATAAAAGTAGGTACTCCCATGGCTGCTGACACACTCACAACCACTTTGCCTCCGACCGAGTCGGACCAGATTGGTGAAATCAACAAGTATGATTTTCGCACCGTTTCTACCCCAATTTTTAAGGCGCGTAAGGGCTTGGACGCCGAGATTGTCAGTCAAATTTCGGAAATGAAGAATGAGCCTGACTGGATGCGGCAATTTCGGTTGGAGGCCCTGCAAACTTTTTTTGATAAGCCGATGCCTAATTGGGGGGGAAAGATCGACCTGGATTTCCAGGATATCTTTTACTACCTCAAGCCAGCCGATCATCAGGGCAAATCCTGGGACGATGTTCCAGAGGAAATCAAAAAGACGTTTGACCGCCTAGGAATTCCCGAAGCGGAAAAAAAATATTTGGCCGGGGTTAAGGCCCAATTTGAAAGCGAAGTGATATACGGTTCGCTTAAAGAAGACCTTGCCGAAAAAGGGGTCATCTTCACCGACACTGACACCGCCGTGCGGGAATATCCCGACCTGGTTCGGGAGTATTTTGCGACGATCATTCCCCCCGCGGACAACAAATTCGCCGCGCTCAACAGCGCCGTATGGTCCGGAGGTTCGTTCATTTATATTCCCAAAGGGGTCAAAATTGACTTTCCCCTGCAGGCGTATTTTCGCATCAATGCCGAAAGCATGGGCCAGTTTGAACGGACACTGATCATTGTGGACGAAGGGGCCCAAGTTCACTATGTGGAAGGTTGCACGGCCCCCATGTACACCACCGAAAGCCTGCATTCGGCCGTGGTGGAAATCGTGGTTAAAAAGAACGCCCGCTGCCGCTACACCACCATCCAAAACTGGGCGAACAACATTTACAATTTGGTGACCAAGCGGGCGGTCGCCTATGAAAATGCCCTGATGGAATGGATCGACGGCAACCTGGGGAGCCGACTCACGATGAAGTACCCCGCGGTGTACATGCTGGAGCCCGGCGCCCGGGGGGAGATACTGTCGATCGCGTTTGCCTCCTCCGGCCAGCACCAGGACGCCGGGGCCAAGCTGGTCCACGGCGCGCCGCGAACCAGTGGCCGGATCATTAGCAAAAGCATCAGCAAAAACGGCGGGCGCGCCAGCTATCGTGGACTGGTCAAAGTGGAAAAAGGAGCCGAAAAATCCAAAAGCAATGTGGTTTGCGACGCTTTGATCCTGGACTCTAAAAGCCGCAGCGACACTTATCCGTACATTGAACTTGAGGAGCAGGATGTGGCCATCGGCCACGAGGCCAGCGTGTCGCGCATTGGCGAGGAACAACTATTCTACTTGATGAGCCGCGGCCTAACCGAGGCCGAGGCCAGCACCATGATCGTCAGCGGCTTTATCGAGCCTTTGGTCAAGGAACTTCCCATGGAATACGCGGTCGAAATGAATCGTTTGATCGAATTGCAAATGGAGGGTTCGGTGGGCTAGGCCGGCTTCCGCCAATGAACCTTGGTATTTTCCCGTAGCATGTTTGGATAACTTTTAATGACGCCCACGACTCCTATTGGCCCGCATTCCACCGAATCCTTTGAACAGTTCCTCAGTCAACGCTCTGAGCCGGCATGGCTTACCGAACAGCGCCGGCAAAACTGGGCGTTGTTTGAACGTCTCCCCCCTCCTTCACGGCGTGACGAGGAGTGGCTGCGGACCGATATTCGCTTATTTCGCTGGGATCAATATCCCCTGCCAACAGCCGGGGCCAGTAGTTCTAAACTGACTGCGACACCATTATTGACCGATGGCGTTGACCTGTGCGGGCGCACGGTGGCATTGGATAGTCACTTGATCACATCGGAACTAGACCCCGCTCTCTCCCGCCAGGGGGTGATTTTTTGTGGCCTGGAACAAGCGGCAGCCAGCCACCCCGAATTGGTCCAGCGTTATCTGGGATCGGTCGTGGCGGCGGATACGGATCGCTTTTCGGCATTGCAGGGGGCCTGCCATAGCGGTGGCACGTTTCTATATGTTCCCCGCGGGGTAAAGCTCTCCCAACCGCTGCACACGTTGACGGCTCTTAGCCCTCAAAATTCCGACTTTAGCCATTTATTGGTCGTGTTGGAGGCCGGGGCCGAGGCCACCTTGCTTAGCGAGACCGCGGGGGACCAGCATGCCGGTGGACTGCATAACGGAGCCATCGAACTGATTTGTCATCCTGGGTCAAAGTTGCGTTATGTCAATTTGCAAAATTGGGGCCAGGGAACCTGGCACTTTGCCCAGCAAAAGGCGCTCGTCCATAGCGGCGCCCAACTGCAGTGGACGATCGCTGCGCTTGGCTCCCGCTTGGCCAAGGTCAACCAGCATGTGGCGCTCATTGGGCCAGACGCGCAAACACAGGTCAATGGCGTCATGTTTACCGAGGGAAAGCAGCATTTATCCTACAATACGCTGCAGCACCATGTGGCCCCCCATTGTCAGAGCGATCTCTTATATAAAGGCGCGCTCCAGGATAAATCGCGACTGGTCTGGCGCGGAATGATCAAGGTTGATCCCGCCGCGCAAAAAACCAACGGCTATCAGCGTAACGATAATCTGATGCTCTCGGACGAGGCCCGGGCCGACTCTATCCCCGGTTTAGAGATCGAGGCCGACGACGTCCGCTGCACCCACGGCGCGACCGCCGGACGCGTTGATCAGGAACAAATCTTTTATTGCCAAACCCGCGGCCTCACCCGCAAAGAAGCCATTCGCACCGTCGTCACCGGCTTTTTTCAGCAGGTCTTTGACCGGATTACGATCGAAAGCGTCCGTAATGCCCTGGGCGGGGCGATCAATCGCCGCATTCGTGAATTTGCCTAAATTCGGGTATGTCCGGCGAAATTTAGATAATTGCAAAATAGCATTCTCATACAAACGATAGAGGGGAATCACCGTCATGGCGGAATATATGAGAGTTGCCGCGGTGAGCGAGATCGCCGATCCAGGCAAACTATTGATCGAGGTGAATGGCGAATTGCTGGCGCTTTTTCACGTGGGTGGAAAATTTTACGCCCTGGACGATGTTTGCACTCATGATGGCGGCCCCCTGGCCGATGGCAAATTGGACGGTCTGACCATTGCATGTCCACGACATGGGGCCAAATTTGATATTTGCACCGGAAAAGCCCTTACAATGCCCGCTACCCGGGCCACCCGCGCCCATCAAGTCGAAGTGCGTGGCGACGCGGTTTATGTTAAACTGGCGGAATAGGCACATACTAAAGTTTAACGGCTATTCCAACGGGGGTATTACTTTATGTCCACCGTCATCTTGACAGAATCGCCCCTAACCACGGCTCCCCCCGCGGACGACGATGGTGTTTCTCCGATAGTGGTGCGATTTGCGCCTCTTATCACCCTGGATGACCAGGCCTTCATGCAGTTCGCCGACCAAAATCCCGAATATCGCTTTGAACAAAATTCCGCCGGAGAATTGGTTATCATGGCACCCACGGGGATGCAATCGGGATCATCGAATTTCGGCATTATAGGCCAATTGTTTCTGTGGAGCCAAAAACATCGTTTCGGCAAATGCTTTGAATCCTCGACGATGTTCAACCTGCCCAATGGCGCCCGCCGCTCGCCGGACGCCAGTTGGATTACGCAGGAAAAATGGGATCAATTATCAAAGAAACAACGCCAACTATTTGGGCCATTTTGTCCCGACTTTGTTGTGGAGCTGCGCTCGCGCACGGACCGGCTACGCGATCTGCAAGCCAAAATGCAAGAGTACCTGGCCAATGGCGCGCAACTGGGTTGGCTGATCGACCCGCTAAACAAAACCGTCCACGTTTATCGACCTGGACTACCTGTTGAGATTTTGACCAATCCCCTTATGGTCTCCGGAGATCCGCTCCTTCCTGGATTTGCGCTGGAACTAAATGAAATTTGGGAACCCACCTAGAGGTGCCTTATGGCTACTGTCACAATAAACGCTGTCCCATCCACAACTCTCGCGGATAATGACGGCATTGCCCCTATGGCGGTCCGGTTAGCACCGCTTATTCAGTTGGATGACCAGGCCTTCATGCAATTGGCCGACCAAAACCCGGATTACCGCTTTGAACAAAATTCCGCTGGAGAACTGGTGATTATGGCCCCCACGGGAGGAGATTCAGGTAATCAAAATTTTGATCTATTGTTACAACTGGGCATGTGGCATAAGAAACATAAATTGGGCAAATGCTTTGATTCCTCAACGATGTTCGTCTTGCCGAATCGAGCACGTCGCTCGCCCGACGCCAGTTGGGTGGCAAACAGTCGTTGGAACGCTTTGACAAAAGAGCAACAAAGATCATTTCCACCTATCTGTCCAGACTTTGTGATCGAGTTACGGTCCCCATCCGATCAACTCCATGTATTGACAGACAAAATGGCCGAATACCTGGCCAATGGCGCGCAACTGGGCTGGCTGATCGACCCGCGAAACAAAACCGTCCACGTTTATCGACCTGGCAGCGAACCGGTTATCCTGCAATCTCCGCCGTCCGTTTCCGGTGAGCCGCTGTTGCCGGGGTTTACACTTGATACCACGGAGTTATTCTCTATTTCAGTGGAATAACCTTGTCATCACGCGTGGGCCTCTCCGTGTATTGATAAAACTCATTCCCTATCACATTAAAATTATGCCTCTCACCGAAGAACTCATCCGCGAATCACTCAAGCAGGTCATCGACCCGGAATTGTTTGTCAATATTATTGACCTGGGCCTGGTGTATAACGTCACAACCGCCCCGGCAACCAGTATTGCCCAACCCGCGACCGTCGACGCACCGCATGGGACTGCGGCCATCGATGCCCATCATCAGCCCGCCATCGTGCCGCACGTACATTCCGCCGATTGCAACCATCATGGCCATACCGCGCACACCACTGGCCAAGCGGGCGATATTGCCGCAACCTCAAATCTATCTTCAGTGACAAACACGGCCACGACCACCAGCATTCCCGCCACGCCCCCCGCGCAACCCGCGGTACTGGATCTGGCCTCGGCGGTCGCCGCGGGGCAGGGGACTGCCGACGCCCCATTGACCGGAACTTGTGGAGGCGAATCACTTTCCACTTCAGGAGATTGTTGCGCGTCAGCCGACGGTAATAATGCCACGCCGCATATTCAACCAGAGTTCGAAGATATCTTTATCGAAATGACGCTGACCAGCCCCGCCTGCCCCGCGGGTCCGCAACTGATTGCCAATACCAAACAAGTCCTCGGCCGTCTCGAAGGTGTCAACAAAGTCGAAGTCCGCCTGGTCATGATTCCTCCCTGGACGCCGGATAAAATGACCGAGGCCGCCCGTGATCAATTGGGTATTTTTTAAAATGGTCGCCAAACTTAAAAATTATTTTCATAACGAATAATTATCTTTGGCTGCAACTTAGGCGTAGCGCATTTTGACTGGCGCGCTTTTCCCTGCGCTTCCAGAAAATTTCTTGCATTTCCGCGCGCAGAGGCCTAAACTACAACTTCTTATCCGATTCGCCTGGTCATTCAGCATAATACCCGGGCTATGTGTCGCTTTCTCCTTTATTGTCCTTATTCCCCTTAAAAACCATGCCCCAGTTCCAACTTGACCGCCGCGCGTTTGTCTCCACCAGTCTCGCCGCCAGCGCCGCCCTGGCCGCGTCCGCCAATGCCATCGCCCAGGCCGATCCAAAGAAGATCAAGGTCGCGGTCATTGGCTGCGGCAGCGTGTCAAATATGTACCTGCCGCATTTGTCCAAATCTCCCCATGTGGAACTTGTCAGCGCGTGCGACATCATCCCCGAACGGGCCGCCGACCAAGCTAATAAATTCAATATCCCTAATCACTATCCCCATATCGATAAACTGCTCGCCGGCGCGCCGTTTGATTTGCTGGTCAATCTGACCGACATGCAGGAGCATGAGCGGCTTAACAAAATCGCGATCACCGCCGGTAAACACGTCTGGAGCGAAAAACCGCTGGCAAACTCCCTCGCCGCGGGACAGGACCTCTTGGCCCTGGCCAAAAAACAGGGCGTGCGCATCTGGGGCGCCCCCGCCATGGTCATGAGTCCGCAGTTCGCCTTTATGGCCCAATCCTTTAACGCCGGCAAGTTGGGCCGTCCCGCCGCCGCTCATGCCACCTATGGGCACGAAGGCCCCGGCTGGTCCGCCTTTTTTTATGAGGCTGGCGGCGGCAGCATGCCCGATCTGGCCGTGTACAACTTTACCACGCTGACCGGCATCCTTGGCCCGGCCAAATCAGTCGTTGCCATGACCAGCATTGTCACGCCCGAACGCCATGTGACCAAGGGGGGGACCATCAAAGTCGCCGCCGAGGATAACGCCATGGTTCTCATGGAGCATAACAACGGCCTGATCTCCCACGTGCAAAGCGGCTTTAACTACTTTAACCCCCACGGCCACGACGGCAGCCAGGAACAGCGGCACACCGTCACCATCGTCGGCAGCAAGGGACACATGGGCCTGGTGGGATACGACTGGGCGCCCCAAGGGGTCGATCTGGCGACGGAGGACCAGCCCCAGCCCCAGCGGCACGCGACCGACGCGGGGGATTTTGTGTGGCAAATGGGGGCTTCCCTGGCCGCCCGCACATTGGCCACCGGCGAAAACCTGCTGATCACGCCGGAGCACGCGCTGCACGTGCTAGAGATCATGCAAGCCGCGCGGGAATCGCAAAAAAACGGCCAGCGAATCAAGCTAACGTCAAACTTTAAATGGCCGGTGGTGGAATAGGGGAAAAAAGTAGTAGGCACGGTCCTCCGTGCCGTAAATGCATGGGTGATTCAAGCACTTGCGGTTTTAAGTTGTGCCATTGCGCATTCTGCCAGGAACCGGGTACCCCAGGAACTTGTTCCTGTGCCGCGCAGCGGCAAGAAGCAATTTCCTTGCCAACACACTTGAATCCCAACATACCGGGTACCCCAGGAACTTGTTCCTGGGCGGCGCAGCCGCAAGAAGCAATTTCCTTGCCAGCACAGTTGAATCCCGTTAAACTTATTCCATGTCCGACAAACGGCGGATCACCGATGATGAACTATACGCCCACTTCCTCAGCTTTTCAGTCGCACGGCGGCGAAAATTGTTCAGCCTCGACCATCCCAAGCGGATCCTCCTGGGCGTGCTCAATCAACAACTGGAAAACTGGCAGGCACGCTGCGTGGGCTTTGTCATCATGCCGGACCACGTGCATGCCATCATTTGGTTGTCCCAAATTCAGCAGCTTTCGGATTTCATGCGGGACTGGAAGCGGCACTCCAGCTTTCACATTCGCAACTGGTATCGCGACACGGCTCCCAAGTATTTTGCGGAATTCAGCCTGGGGGACAAATTCTGGCAGGCAAAGTACTATCCGTTTGCGATCTATACTCGCAAAAAAATGGAAGAGAAGCTCACTTACATGCACCAAAATCCCGTCCGCGCGGGACTGGTCGCCAAAGCCGCCGATTGGCGGTGGAGTTCCGCGCGTTGGTATCATGGACGCCGCAGCGTGGGCGTGCCGATCCGCTGGGTGGAATGTGACTAGAATTGCGAAAGGTGAATCAAATGGGATACATACTCCCGGAAATGCTTCTTGCGGCTGCGCCGCCCAGGAACAAGTTCCTGGGGTACCCGGTTAAATTTAAGCGGTCAACTGGCGATGCGACTGAAGCAAATACCAATTTTGTGGATATTGGGCATCAACTGATTCCCAATACACCATGACTGTTTTTACACGCACAACTGTAACCCTTACCCGGTGAGTCAATGCTTTATATTTGTGCCGGAACGATTCTACTAATATGCAGATGCACGCTATCACGATCACGGGCCATCGTTCGTGTAAGTATGCACCGATTGGCATTCCTCATTTTGTTGAGTTGTATAATGTTACCCGCAGCGGAAATCAACAATCAGACAATTGATTATTATAGAGCAAAAGTCAATCAAGCAAAGTCCAGTCTTCCTGATTACGAAATCAATTATATTTTTTTAAAGTTAATGTTACAAGACATTAGTTCAGCGGTTACTGAAGCGCATATCCATCAATGCATCGATATGTTAATGGAGCTTAAGTCACCGATTGCAATAGATCTTTGTGTCAAACATTTGCTTGACAAACCTGCGTTTAGCGGTAAATTTATTTTTGTGTTCGCCAACAATCCGCCCACCACATATAATAAATTATGTGATTATCTGCTTACAACAAACGAGGAAGGTCTGCATAAACTGATAGATTATATATCCAAAAATGAACTTCCTGCTAAAGCTCGTGAAAAATATATCTATTATGCCGCTTGTTGTTTAGTTCATAGTCAAGATAAAAAGCCGTTGCAAATCCAAGCCTATCTGCAATACCTGTACTCCCGTTATGAAGAAAAGCTAATTGATGATATAGGAAATGCCATACAAAAAGTTAAGATCGAGAGTCCCAGTGGTAGAGGTCGTTAAGATACACTCCCCATGCATCTTGCCTTTCTTTGGGAATATGGCGCGGGATTGGGGCACCTTGCCCAGATTGTGCCCGTTGCCGCCGCCTGCGCCGCGCAGAGCCTTCACGCAAATGGCAGACAGCCGTTATAATTTAAGGGCTTGTCAGTTTTTTTACGTATTGCCTGGCTGCGTGCCTTTATGAATTGTAATTTTATCGTTCGCGCGCTTGTAATGGGGGTGCTTGGCAGTGGAGCTTTTGTGGGGATTGCCACCACATCCAACAGGACGGATTCCCAGCCTGTTTCACGACAGACTCCATACGCGGAAATTCAATGCCTGGACGCCGACACCGGACGCGGCATCCCCCTGGTCGAGTTGGAAACCGTGCATGGACTGCGCTTTGTTACCGATAACGCGGGGCGGGTGGCGCTCCATGAACCTGACCTGCTCGATCAAGAAATCCACCTTTCCATTCACGCCCACAATTATCACGTACCCGCAGACGGATTTGGCTTTCGCGGCGCGCGAATCACACCCCGTGTCGGCCAACCCGCCTTGATCAAACTCTCCCGCAGTCAACCAGCCGAGCGGCTATGTCGTTTGACGGGGACGGGGCTTTTTCGCGATAGCCTGCTGTTGAAATATGACATTCCCCCACAATCGGCGGCCCCCTCGGGCAACGTCGCTGGACAGGATTCCATTCAAGCAGCCCGTTACGGCGATAAAATTTTTTGCCTGTGGGGGGACACGCTACGCCTGGCGTATCCCCTGGGGCTGTATCGCATGGCCGGTGCCACACTGCCAATTCCCAACCCCACCGATCCGGAAAGCGACCCGGCCGACGGGTTGGCTTATCAATACGTTACCGACGAAAAGTCCGGCTTTGTCCGGGCCATGATGCCCTTGCCCGAGCGACCCGCGGGGGTTATCTGGATCTTTGGCCTGGGCGTGGCGCCGGATGCCAGCGGCAAACCTCGGCTGTTTGGCCATTACTCGCGGCGCAAGGGTCTGGATGGCGAGTACGAACAAGGGATAGCCGTCTATCATGATGAACTAAAAATCTTTCAGCCCGCTTATGAACTCCCCTTGGGGGAAGTCTGGCGGCGACCGTCGGGCCATCCGCTGCTGCATGAGGAAGATGGCCAAAAATGGATATATTTTGGCAGTCCCACTCCGAATGTCCGCATACCTGCCAAATGGGAAGCCGTTATCGACCCCGCCCAGTATGAGGCGTACACTTGTTATGACCCCCAATCGGCGGGAGGAAAGTGGCGTCCACTGTTGAGTTCAAATGGTGAGCCACAGTGGCGTTGGCAGCGAGACTTGCCCCCGGTTACTTCAAAGCAAGAAGCCGAGTGGGTTGCCGTGGGAATCATCAAGCCGGAATTTACCCGCTATTTGCCTGTGAATGTTGCGGATGGCATGGAACGGGTGCAACTACATAGCGGCACTGTCCGCTGGAACGCTTACCGGCGGCGTTGGATTCTTATTGCCGGCCAAATCCAGGGCACCGCATCGCATTTAGGCGAAGTCTGGTATGCCGAGGCCAAGCATCCCACCGGACCCTTTAGCAAAGCCAGCAAAGTTGCCACGCATGACCGGCAGACATTTTATAATGTGTGCCACCATGACTGGCTGGATAAGCAGGCTGGCCGGGAGATCCACTTTGAAGGGACCTACACCAACGAGTTTTCCGGCAATCCACACAAAACTGCCCGTTACAATTATAATCAAGTGCTCTATCGCCTGAACCTGGATGCGCGGGAGTTGCGGGAAGCACGGGTGGAATAACCCATTTAGCGATCGATGGTGAGTCGTGGGTTTAGACAGCGTCGAACTTGTCATGAGTGTTGAAGAGCATTTCGGTATTCGACTCAAAGGGGACGAATGCGCTGAAATAAAGACGGTGGGTGATTTAGTACAACTATGCCAAAAATATTTGCTCGCCGCCCATGAGCCCCGTTGCCGACATATCGGCGCTTTTTATCAATTGCGCGAACTGGTGCGGCAGATTTTGCATGATCCGTCAGCGCGCATTCGCCCACGCGAGAGCATCGCCGCCCGACTGACAATTAGGCATAGAAAGATTTTGTGGCAAAGATTATCAACAGTGTTAAAGGGGGAACCCCATTCACTCCGCCGACCGCCACTGCTGCGTCGGGCACTCATCATGCTCTGGGCGATATTGGCGGCGGTGTGGATCTGGCCGGCTATGGCGTGGGATGTGCGAATATTGCCCCTCTCGCTCCTGTTTTGTGTTGCCACGGTATATGTCCTGCACATCATCACTCTCCCCCTACGCTGGCATCCCCCGAAAGATTATCAAACTTTTGGCCAGGTAACCTTGCAAGCCGTGGCAGCCCAGGCGGCGACAAAGTCGACTGACAGGACGGATTTTGTCTCAACTTTTTTGCAGGTGCGCGGGATTATTCTTAACAACCTGAACGTCAAGCCAGATGCCGTCACCCCCGCCACGCGGTTTGTGGAGGATTTGGGCTTTTGAACCCGCCTGTTTACATGGAATTGCGGATCATACGGGGTTTGTGGACACTCGGTTTGATTTTGTGCCACGGGTTGTGCTAAGGTAATTGGCGGGAAATATTTTTTTGTATATTATTGCCAAGATTTTTGCACCAAACGCGAAACACCAATTATCCACACGCGGAGGGCGTGTCGCGGTGATCTTGGGCGGGCTATTTTTGCATAGGAATGAATCATGGACATTGGCGATCAACTGCAAAAGCTGCAAAAATTGTATGAAAGCGGCGGTCTGTCACACGCGGAATACGCCAAAGCGAAGGATCTGCTGCTGAATTCGGCGGCGGCCTCCACCACGCCCAATTATTATCAAGCGCCGGATTTTTCGGCCGCGGCGGAGAATTTTGTTCCAGAAGCGCCCTTACCCGTGGCGCAGCCGGTGATCACCGATGCGGAGACGCGACAATGGGGGATGTTTATCCATTTTTCGCTTTTGGCCGGGTTTTTAGTCCCCTTTGCGGGGTTGATCCTGCCGATTTTGATATGGCAGGTGAAAAAGAACGAATTGCCCGGCGTGGATATTCATGGCAAGATCGCGGTCAATGCGATCATCACATTTTTGATATACGGCATATTCAGCATCCTGCTTTGCTTTGTGCTGATCGGTATTCCACTGCTATTTGCGTTAGGCTTGGCGGGGATCATTTTTCCCATTATCGGCGGCATTAAGGCCAATAACGGCGAGGCCTGGAAGTATCCCCTGCTGATTGAGTTTATTTAGTAATGGGATGATCAGGCAGCGCGACATACAGCCAATGGCGAACCCCGGCTCATTGACATTAATTCTTTGCGGGATAACAATCTGGGAACTGTGTGGGTGACTATTCCCATTTGATTCTCAACTAAGCGGCCAATATGCCCTGGCGCGAGAAATTGTTGTGCTGGTTTGGGCCTAGCTTGTTTGCGGGAATATCCTCGGGCGATTGGTGGGCGCTATTGCGTGAAAACCGCTTGGCAGTTGATCCGCCCTACTGGCTGCGCGCCGCAATCATTAGCGGCGGTAGTCTTTCCAACGCCCTTTTGCGCCGCCTTGAAGACTGGTTGTACAGCGCACGCATTTCCGCGACACAGATTCAACCGCCGTTGTTTGTCCTGGGGATTTGGCGGAGCGGCACCACACATTTGCATAATTTGTTGGCCGTGGACCGCCGGTTTGCCACACCAAATTGGTATCAGGTCTCGTATCCGCACACTTTCCTTACGACCGAGGGGATTTACTCCAAGGCGTTGGGGGTTTTGATGCCCCGGCAGCGGATGCAAGATAACATGCGTTTCGGGTTGGAGTTGCCAGCCGAGGAGGAAATGGCCCTTTGCATACTGACGCGATATTCACCGATGCTCGGTTGGGTCTTTCCCCGCAATGCGGATCGCTATAACCGGTATGTCTCTTTGCGCGGCGTACCAGAGACGGAGATTATGGCATGGAAAGCCGCGCTGCTGGGGTTGGTCCGAAAACTTACTTATAAGTATCAGCAACCACTACTGCTTAAATCCCCCAGCCACACCGCGCGCATTAGGCTGCTATTGGAATTGTTTCCCGATGCCCGGTTTGTGCATATCCACCGGCATCCGTACGCGGTGATTCGCTCGACGCGGCACACGGTGCGACGGTTTCACGAATTCCTTAGTTTGCAGCGTACAACCCTGGACGCTGATGAATGGTCGATTAGCCAATACCGAAATGTATATGAGGCGTTTTTTGCGGAGCGTGATTTAATCCCGCCGGGTCGCTTTTATGAAGTGCGGTATGACAAACTGGATACCGATCCCCTCACCACGATTCGCGACATCTATTCGGCGCTAGGCCTACCAGATTTTTCCACGGTCGAATCAAAGTTGCGTAGTTATCTCGCATCACAGGCAAACTACCAAAAGAATCGTCACGAGGAGTTAGACAGCGAAACCAAAGTACGCATCGCCCACGAGTGCCCTCGCTGCTTTGACGAATGGGGATATGAGCGGTAAATCGCCTGTAGAATGAGAGTTAGCATTTCTGGCTAAGTTATGTAAAAAAACCACCCTAGCTGTTAAATCATACTATTCCCCGCACCGCCCATCGTGCATTAACATATCATGCCGCATGCGGTACTCTATCACGAAAGAATGCTAGCATTCGCGCGGGAAATTCGCCTTGACCACGCTTGCCGGTTCATCTTATTTTAGTATTGCTGAATTATGGGAAGGGACTCCCACCGCTCGCGCTGGGCGCTGCCGACAGGATGTTGGCCAGCACCCAGGATATTTACTTTTTTTTGGTATGGAGACCCGCCATGTTAGTCCTTTCCCGCAAGGAAAACGAAGAAATTGTCTTTCCCCATCTGGGCATTACTGTGGAGATTTTGCGTGTCGCGGGCAAGACTGTCCGCGTCGGCGTAAATGCCCCGCAATCCGTCGAGATCTTGCGCGGGGAGCTGGCCAAGCTGCAAGAAAACGCGTCCGCATTGCATGCACGGACGACGCCGCACGCCACGCCCGCCACCCCGCTCAGTCACGCCACGCGCAACCAATTAAATAAAGTTAGCCTGGCCCTGGGTCTGATGGCCAAACAACTAGAAAAAGGTTTTACCGCCCAAGCGGAAGAAACGCTAGAGCATGCCATTTTGTTGATGCAGCAATTGGACGATTCCGTGGGATCGGAAGCGCCCGCAAGCGCGATAGCCGCGGATCGGACAAACACATTTGCCAATCCCGCCAACAAGCGGGCCCTGTTGGTGGAGGATGACCCCAACGAACGGGAGCTGCTGGCAGGTTATTTACGATTAAGCGGCTACGAAGTGCAAACCGCGGAAGATGGCATGGCGGCTCTGGCCTGCCTGCGCGAGCGGCCCGCGGATTTGGTGGTGTTAGACATGCAAATGCCTCGTATGAACGGGGCCGAGACCGTGCAAGCCATTCGAGCCAACCCGCAGCTTGACCATACCGAGATCGTGGTTGTAAGCGGTCTGGCCCAGCACGAGACTAAACTGTCGAACGATGAGCGCGGGGTGCAGGGCTGGCTACAAAAACCGCTTGATCCCGCAAAATTGACCCGACATTTAGAGAACACCCTTGTGCGTCATCCTACCGGCAAATCCCCCGCTGGTCAAAAATCCCCGGGCAATCCCAGGCCGGCATTGACGGGACATATTTAACTTGACGGCAATCAACGGGTCGCCGCCAGCGGCGCTGGCGGCTTGCGTTGGGTCCACCTTTCGGCCAGGATTTTTCGCAAGTGATCCACGGTGATCGGCTTGACCAGATGCGCGTCAAAGCCCGCCTGCAATGCTTGTTCGATATCCCCCGCCTGGCCAAAACCGGTCAGGGCGATCAAGTGGATGCCAGCGAATGCGGCGTTCTGGCGTATGTGGCGGGCCACTTCGTGCCCATTCATTCCGGGTAAGCCGATATCAACCAGCGCGACTTGCGGTTGCCAGGTCTGAAGCTGGACCAGGGCTTGCTCTCCGGTGGCCGCGGCCAAGACCTGATGGCCGTCAAGTTCCAGAAGGGCTTGCAGCATTTTGCGATTATCCTCGATATCTTCCACGATTAAGATTTTAAGCGGTTGGCCCGGGGAACGCAGCGAAATGTGGGCGGAATCCAAATTGCCAAGATGGGGCTGATGGACGGATAACGCGTTGTCGGCGGCGACCTCGCCATTGCCGGATTCCGCCACCGCCGGCAGCCAGACATGAAACGTGCAGCCCAGGCCCGCCCCGGGACTTTCAGCGCGGACTTTTCCTCCGTGGCTTTCGACCAAAGTTTTTACCAGGGTCAATCCCACACCCAGGCCACCTTCGCTACTTCCGCGGGATTCGGTAAGTTGGATAAAAGGCTCAAAAATACAGTCTAATTTATCGTGGGGAATTCCCACCCCCTGGTCAATCACGGCCATATGGACCCATTCGGCTTCTCTGCGCAGGACGACGCGGATGGGAGCGGCGTGACGAGAGTATTTTGCCGCGTTGTGAATTAAATTCACCATGACTTGAATTAAGCGCGTGGCGTCGCCGCGTACTAAAAGCGGTTCGGACGGAGTGTCAAAAAACAACTCGCTGGCGTGCTGGCGTAATTGTGGTTCGACGGTCTCACGGACAATATCGCGCAACCCGCGAAGATCGACCAGTTTAAAATTGAGATTAATCCGATTTTCAGAGATTCTGGCCACATCCAACAAATCCAACAGCAGATCGCGCATGATCGAAACTTGACGCGTGATCGTGGAAACCGCGTCCCCGCGCATGGCGTCGGGCGTGCGCTGATCGCGTAAAAGCTGGCTGGCATTGAGGATCGCGTTGAGCGGATTGCGCAATTCGTGCGACAGCATGGCCAAAAATTGCTCGCGCTGGCGGACTTGATTGCGAATTTCCCGTTCCATGGCGATGCGCGGGCCAATATCGCGCGCGATCTTGGAAATGCCGATGACCTTGTTCGCGGCGTCCACCACGGGAGAGATCGTGACCGAAACCTGCACCAACTGGCCCGATTTGTGCACGCGGACGGTATCGATCGCCAAGACCCGCTCGCCATTTAATATTTTGGCCTGATTGGCGGGTATTTCCCCTTGTCTGTCCACCGGCACCAACAATGTAATGGGTTGGCCGATCATTTCGGCGGCGGTGTATCCATACAGCCGCTCGGCTCCAGCGTTCCAACTGGTGATAGAGCCATCGAGCGCGTGGCCAATAATCGCGTCATCCGTGGATTCCACGATTGCCGATAGCCAACGCAGTTTGCCGCGTAGCATTTCCAGTGAGGAAACATCCACCCACATGAGCACGATGCCATCCACCTGATCCCGCGAAAAATACGGGAGCAGCCGCATCAGGTACATGGTGCCATTGTCAGAGGTGGTTTCGGATTCGTATGGTTCGCCGGTGCGCAGCACATCTTGAAGACGTTGATCCAGGTTATCTAGTCGAATTTTTGAGGAAAAAGTATGGATCGGCCTGCCGATGTCGCGTTCCATTAGTTCAAATATGCTATGTACCCTGGAGGTAAATCGTCGAATCCGCAATTCACGGTCTAAAAACACCGTGGCTACATCGGTATTTTCCAACAGGTGGTGCATATCTCGATTTAGTTCGGCCAGTTCCTCGTTCTTGCGTTGATGCTCGGCATTGACGGTGTAAAGTTCTTCATTGAGGGAATGCAATTCCTCGTTGGTGCTTTGCAATTCCTCGTTGGAGGCGATTAACTCCTCGTTTGTCGCTTGCAATTCCTCATTGCTGGTCTCCAATTCTTCCACCGTGGCCTGCAAATTTTCCTGTGAAAAACGCAAATCACTTTCCAGTTGGCGAATTTGATCGCGAGAGGCGTCTAGTTCGGCGGGCGCGGCTTCCATCGCGGGGGCAGCTAGCGGGAGAACTTGGACCGGCTCAAACGAGATTAAAAAATACCGGTCTTGGCCGCCGGACTGCTTTAGCGGAGCAACCGTCAAATTAAAATTTTGCGGACCATCGTCCCCCGGAATGCCAATATTGCCAAATCGCACGCTGCCACGATCCTTGATCGCGCGCTGTAGCGCACCTGACAGCGTGGTCCGAATCTCCCTGGGTATCAAGTCCAACACATCAAGCGTGGGCTGGCGCGAAGGAAACCGTAAAAACTTTTCTGCTCCGCCAAAGGTGTCAATTAAGGCCCGCGACTCGTCAATGAGCAGGCTGGGCGGAATGTACAGTTGCAGCAGTTCATCATAAATGGGTGCAAGCCCATGGGACATACGGGAACCCATGGCCCGCGAACGCCGTTGCTGAACCTGCTGGACCACGCCCAGGGCCGAGGTTACCGGTGCGCGTAAATTGTGGGCCAAACGGACATCGCGGATTTTGCGATACAAGCGCGCCCGATCATTGAGCACCTCGAACTCGCCGCTCAGTTCTCCCGGTGATTCACTCCCGCCTAACAGTAATTCGCCACCCACCCGGAGCCCATAATGAAACAGGGAAATAGCCCGGGATTGGGCCGCTGGTTGAAAATAAATCAATAGGTTGCGGCAAGACACAAAATCGAGATCGGTAAAAGGGGCGTCCCGCAGCACATTATGGGGAGCAAATACAATCAGCTTTCGCAGATCCGCGGTTACCTGATATCCATCCGCGCGGGGCAAAAAGTATTTTCTAAGGTAGTCAGTGGGGATACCACGCAGCACCTCCGGGCGAAAAAAGCCGCGGCTGGCATGTTCCAGGGACTTTTTATGGACATCGGTGGCAAAAATTTTCAAGGGCACGACGCAATTCGTGGCCAGCATCGCCTCTTGCCAGGCAATCGCCAGGGAGTAGGCCTCCTCGCCGGTGGCACAGCCCGCCACCCAGGCACGGATTCCCATCTCGCGGGTATCCTGCCGCAATATGCGGGGAAAAACCGTTTGAATCAAGAGTTCAAATATTTCGGCATCGCGAAAAAACTGCGTCACGCCAATGAGCAAATCACTGTAGAGCAGGTCCAGTTCCGCGGGATTAGTCGCGATTTTTTCGGCATACTGGTCGAGATTTTCCGCTCCCGCCATGGTCATGCGGCGGTAGATGCGCCGCATGACGGTGGTTTCCTTATAGACGGAAAAATCGATTTCATACGTTGTGCGAAATTGCTGAAAGATCGAGTCCAAACCATGCAAATGGTTGCCGCCATCCTCCGACGGCAATTTCTTTTTGCGACTCGCCAGCGGGTTGTCCGCAAAATTTAACAGCTCTTTGCCAATATCGCCCGGGGGCAAAATCAAGTCCACAAAACCCGATGCCTGGGCGCTGGCGGGCATGCCGTCAAACTTGGCAGTTTCCAACGACTCGCTAATTACCAAGCCCCCTTCGCGATGGATATGGGCGATCCCCCGTGTGCCATCCGAACCGCTGCCGGAAAGGATGATCCCTATCGCATGTTTGCCCGCCTCTCGCGCCAGGGACTCAAAAAAATGATCAATCGGCAGTGTCAGTCCCCGAGTCAAATCCTTATCCGTTAAATGCAACCGTCCGTCGGCAATGATCATTTCCTTGCGTGGGGGCAGCAGATAAATCGAATTTGCCTCCACTAGCATGCCGTCTTCCACCACATGGATGGGCATAATGGTGTCCCTGGCCAATAGCTCATACATCATGCTCTTAAAGTCGGGGGACAAATGCTGGATAATAATGAAGGCCATCCCCGTGTCTGGCGGAACTTTGCGAAAAAAAAGTTCGAGTGATTCCAGACCGCCAGCAGATGCGCCAATCCCCACGAGGTAGCGGGGACGTTTCCATCCGGAATTTTCCCCAGCATCTTCCGTGGCGACGGTTTCAGCATTAAAATCTTGTGGCATTATTCATTCCTCCACCGCTTGTATTTGCATATTTAATCTCTTCAGAATCCTAGGCGACAGCAAGAAATGGGCCATATCACGAACCGATTTTGGCATCCGAAAACTTAGTCAGCCATTGTTTGGCTCTACGTGCAAGAAAATAACTTCGTTCTATAAATAATTCTAAATTATTTTGTATTTAACGTTAAATATTTTTTAAATGACACACACCTTATTTCCTCCACTGGCGGCAGCTGGGTGTCATTTTTGCAGTCCCTGTGGATCTCGAGCGTAAGATTACTTTGCGGACTGAGGAACCATAGGTTTTTTTGCAAAGAGGGACCGCCTATCACGGTCCAGAACGAGGAGGATCATTAGTATTCTTGAATCAGATTACCATCACGCGTCAAGAGCGTCATTAGCTGGGGATGGACAAAAAGCTTTTCTTTGCGAACGGTGGGTATCTGACACTTTGTTACTTATGTCGTCGGCAACGACATGTCACCAAAATATGTCGTCAAAACGCGATTTTAGCGACATGACCCCCTAAAAACACCGATTTTTACGCTAAATCTGATAGTCGTACTCGCTCTTTAATACGGTTTCTTGGCCGCGGATTTGCAAACGCGGTTTTTCCATGACCACGGTGCTATGCGGTTCCACGCTTTTGGTAAGCCACACGCTGGAGCCAATGACCGAATGATGCCCCACCACCGTGCGGCCCCCCAGGACGGTCGCGTTGGCATAGATCACGACGTAATCCTCGATCGTGGGGTGCCGCTTGGTTCCCCGGACCAGATTGCCGCTATCATCGGTCTGAAAACTTAGCGCCCCTAGCGTCACCCCCTGGTACAGCTTTACATGGTTGCCGATTTCGCACGTTTCGCCAATCACGACGCCCGTGCCGTGATCAATAAAAAAGTGTGTGCCGATCGTGGCGCCGGGATGTATGTCAATTCCCGTGCGGGAATGCGCGGCCTCGGTCATCATCCGGGGAATAAAGGGGATACCCAACTGATGCAGCAGATGCGCCAGGCGGTAAATGGTGATTGCCTCCAACCCCGGGTAGCAAAAGGTGATTTCATCGATATTGCGGACGGCCGGGTCACCTTCGTAGGCGGCCTGCACATCCAAAGAAAGTTCCTCCCGCAATTGCGGCAGTTGCTCTAAAAATTGGATCGCCTTGGCCTGGCCCAGCGCCTCAAAGTCGCGGTCGTCGGTACACATGTCGCTGGCGCCGGCGTCATGCCGCAACGCCCGACCTATTTGCTGGGTCAGTTTGTCATGCAGACCGTCAATCAAATCGCCGACATGGTACAGCACGTTCCCCAAATGCAGTCCTTCGCGGCGGCGAAAGCCCGGGTACAAAATTTCTTTTAAATCCTCGCAACAGCCTAGTATCACCTCGGTGCTAGGGAGGGGGCAATGACCCAAATGATGGATATGTTGCAGTTCGGAATAAGTCTGCACAATCCGTTGGGTCAAATCAGGCAGCATTTCCTTCAAACGGATATCAGTGGACATGAGGCATTTCGCGCGGATTGAATTTTGCAAACAACTGTTAATATAGGTGATCTGCAAAGAATTTGCAGGTGCGTTCCCAACCCTCCCTGACAAATGCCATCGGCTGCATGCTCGCGCGATTGCAGCAAAATCGCTAGAGGCCGCAGGGCTTAACAATATCGCATGGCCTTGATTATCCCGAAAAATCCCGCAAACTAAATTCCAGCACACCCTGTGAAAAAATTTTTTGGGGCCAGCGGGATTTATCCAACCTTTTGCCACTTATCAATTTAGGACGACTCACATCTTATGACAAAAATTGCCGCCATCACCGCTGCCTACCAATTTAACCGGGCAAAGACACTCGAACTGCTGACCAAGGTGGAGCAATTGCCCGATCCGCAAGGGATGTTAATTTGGCGTCCAGGCCCGGGTCGGGCACATCTTGCCTGGCAATTGTTACACGTTGCAATTACCGAGGAGATTTTTGCCACAGAACGTCTGGCTCCACAAAAAAAGCCACCATTTGCCCAGCTTTGGCCCAATTACCGGGGTGGCAGTACACCCGTGGATAGCGCTCCCCCTGTGTCCGAAATCCGCGATTTACTGAATAAAACCCGCCAGAATTTGCAGGATACGCTATCCCAGTTACCGGATGACCAGTTAGGGGTTGTTCCCACGACGATGGCTGCCCGCGGGCTGACGCTGGAACAAGTGCTGCACCTACTGAGCTGGCACGAGGCCCATCATCAGGGGCAGGCGCATTTAACGTTGAATTTATATAAAGCGGCATACGGATTAGTGTAAAATGTTGCGGATTTTGACTATAATGCTTTTCCCGCCCAGATATTTCTCTACCCGCCGCAAATCAGGATTATTATGCTCGTCATCCGGTTGCCTCGTGCCAGCCTCATCATGAGCTGGTTATTGTTTACGTCTTGGGTCGGAATTTTTTCCGTTTCTGCGGCGGAAGTCGACCCCCAGGCCGTTCCCAAGGCGATCGCTGCAGCCGCCATCACGACACAACCTGTCCCAAACCCGGCCGCCGAGGCGCGGACCGCCGCGCAGATGCAGCCCTATGACGAGCCGATCCACGGGACGGATGTCAAATTCAAGATGCTACCAATCCCCGGTGGCAAGTTTACGATTGGCAGCCCCGAGAATGAACCAGGCCGCAAAGCGGACGAAGGCCCCCAACAAGAGGTGACGATCGCTCCTTTTTGGATGGGAAAGTGCGAAGTAACTTGGGACGAGTACGAACTCTTTGCTTATTCCATGGATTGCACATTGCAAAAGGCGAACAACATTGCCTCCAATCCCAACGACCAGCAAGCGGATGCCTTGGCCCGCCCGACAAATCCTTACACCGATATGACATTTGGCATGGGTAAACGGGGATATCCGGCGATTAGCATGACACACTATGCCGCGCGGATGTATTGCATTTGGCTATCGATTAAAACCGGCAGGTACTATCGACTGCCCACCGAGGCGGAATGGGAATACGCCTGCCGTGCGGGGACAACCACGGCGTACTCGTTCGGCGATGATCCGGCGGAGCTGGATGATTACGCTTGGTACGTGGACAACAGCGAAGAGACCTACCATAAAGTGGGCAAGAAAAAACCGAATCCGTGGGGCCTGCATGACATGCATGGCAATGTCAGCGAGTGGTGCCTGGATCAATATGACGCCGATCGCTATCGCCAATTGACCGGCCCGGCGGCAATTAATCCGCTGTTGCCGACGACCAAGCTATACCCCCATGTGTCGCGCGGGGGGGCCTGGACCGATGACCCGGTATTATTGCGCAGCGCGGCCCGGTTGGCGTCGCACCCCGACTGGAAAGATCAAGACCCGCAAATCCCCCGCAGCGTTTGGTATCATACCGACGCACAGTTTAGCGGGTTTCGCGTGGTGCGACCGCTGACGGAACCGACGGCGGAGGAAAAGAAAGCCCTGTGGAATCTAGGGATCGATGTCGAAGCGGTCAACGCCAAGGTGCAGTATCCCTGCATCGGCATGCCACAAAAGGAGGAAGAAGAGTGAGTAACAATTAAGAATTAAAAATGAAGAATTAAAAATTGATATTCAAACATCAATCAGCGTTATTTCCCGTCCAGGATTTTAGAGCTTTTAAAGATTCTCGCTTGCTTATCGCGTTTTTTCCGGTCGATCATAGCTGGAGTGTTATTCGAAGAGCTTGATCAACCAACGTCATATCCGGTATTTTTCCTAATGTACGAATGAGATGTGTATGCAAGATGGTCCTAAGATTATCGGTCATAATAATAGAGTCCGTTAAAAGTCCGCTTACATTGCCAGGAAATCCTGAAAGCGGAATAAATACCCGACATGGATGATTCGCACGTGTCAAGTTACTTGTTATCATTGCCACGACTAGTTGCGGTAACCCAGTCCGCAATTCATTTGCTTGTACAACCAATACGGGGCGGGGCTTGGCTGTTACTAAATTTGAGTCGGGGTATAAAGCCAAAGTAATATCACCGCGTTTATAAGTCATTGTAACAATCCATTTCCGGCTGATCCCAGTCAACGGCTGCCGCACCGAAACCATAGCGTAATTCAGCGGCTTGAGCCGCATCCACCCCCATTGAGCTTAGGTCTATTGGCCCAGGCCGTGATTCAGCTGGTTCTAAAATGGTCTCTGGATCTAAAAAAGTTACAATCACCCGCGATTCCTGCACATTATCGGGCTTTTGAAGCAACTCGATTTTGCCATTTCGGAAAATTCCTTCGACGGATGTAAGCATGTTAATACTTTACAGATAAATCAAGTCTGATCATTACCCCCCCAATTTTACCCTAGGCGATATTTCTTGTTTACGCAAGACGCAAAGTTAAATCAGACTGCCTCGGATTGTCAACCTGCGTCTTCTCCATCCGTTTTTGACGGCATATTTGATAAAATCTCAGGAATTCTGCTTGCTAGCATTGCGTTTGAACGGCAAAATTGATTTTCGGGGAGTAAAAATGCTTCATTTCGCCGACGTGATCAAGGTGTTTACAATTACGGCATGCTCCGCGATTTCCAGAGCATTTGTGACTAGCCCTAAGCTGGATATATTCCGCACATAGCCGAATACACGGACGTAACAATATTTATCAACCCAACATCCCAATACAAGTTTTTTTCCATCACACAGGAGCACCTATCGTGAGTCAGCCTTCCCACCAGTCCCAATCCCGCCTCATCACCCCCCGCCGCGATTTCCTGAAAGCCGGCTCCGTCATTACCGCCGGTAGCGTGCTGGCAGGTGTTTCCACTGCGGCCCGCTTCGCCCACGCGGCGGATGGCTCAGACATCAAATTGGCCCTCATCGGTTGTGGCGGACGGGGGACCGGCGCCGCCAGCGACATGCTCAGCACCACCCATCCGGTTAAATTGTGGGCGATGGCCGATATGTTTTCCGACCGGTTGCAGGGAGCATATAACTCGCTGAGCGGCGAGTTCCAGGAAAAAGTCAACGTGCCAGAGGATCGCCGGTTCACGGGCTTTGACGCTTACAAACAAGCGATCGACAGCGGCGTCGATATTGTGATTTTGGCAACGCCGCCGGGCTTTCGGCCGATCCACTTTGAACACGCGGTCAAGGCCAACAAGCACGTCTTTATGGAAAAGCCCGTCGCCACCGATCCCGCTGGCGTGCGCAAGGTGCTGGCCGCCGCCGCCGAGGCCAAATCCAAAAAGTTGGGCGTGGGGGTCGGCCTGCAACGCCGCCACCAACAAGGTTACATCGAAACAATCTCGCGCCTGCAAGAAGGGGCCATTGGCGATATCGTTTGCACACGCGTGTACTGGAATGGCGAAACCCCTTGGGTTAACCGCCGCGAGGACCTGGAACGCCAAAAGGGGGGCAAACTGACCGAAATGGAATACCAACTGCGCAACTGGTATTACTTTGTGTGGATTTGCGGCGATCACATTGACGAGCAGCACATTCATAATCTGGACGTGAGCAACTGGCTAAAGAATGCCGCGCCGGTCAAGGCCAACGGCATGGGGGGTTGCCAGGTTCGCAAAGGAAAGGACTATGGCGAGACCTTTGACCACCACTGTGTCGAATTTGAATATGCCGACGGCACCAAGATGTTCAGCCAGTGCCGCCACATTCCGGGCTGCTGGAATAGCGTGAGCGAGTTTGCCCATGGCACGGCCGGGTCATGCAATATCGGCGGGCACGATATCAAGAGCAAAAGCGGCAACTGGCATTACGACCAAAAGGCCGCCAAAAAGGGTACTCCCGGCAACCCGTATCGGATCGAGCACCAGGATTTGCTGGATAGCATCACCTCGGGCAATCCGTACAACGAAGGGGAATACGGCGCCATGAGCACCATGACCGCCATCCTGGGCCGTATGGCGACCTACTCTGGCCAGGAATTGACCATGGACGCCGCGCTCAATTCCCAGATTGACCTAATGCCCAAGGAATTCAGCCTGACGGCCAATCCCCCCAGCATGCCGGGTCCGGACGGGATGTACAACATTCCTATGCCAGGCAAAACCAAGGTGGTGTAGGCTCTAGAGAGGCATTCCAACCCCTTCATCGAATGTTGAAAATTTAGGACAACAGGCGGACGGAAATAAGAAATTCCGCTCCGCCTGATTTATTTCGGAAGTTCATTTTTGAATACATCGAGTAATAATTGCTGTGGGTAATTAGCCAATGTATCCACCTTACTTTCTACATGAAAGTAATATCCCTGGATTTGGAAATACGCTATGAAAACAAATTTGGTTGCCACGCTTGATGACCTTGCCCAACTGTCTGAACACCAAAAGGCGGAACTGATAAACGGAGAATTGGTGCTGATGTCTCCCACAGGTGGAATGCCGGGGTATGCTGCGGGTGAAATCTTTGCCAGCTTGCGGGAATATGCCAAACTTACTAGGTCCGGTCATGCCCTGGCCGATAACATGGGCTTTGTGGTGAACTTGCCCCATCGGCGTTCGTTCAGTCCCGTTGCGGCATATTACGTTGGGAAACTTACGATGAATTTTTTGGTAGGAGCGCCAAGCTTTGCCGTGGAAGTGCGTAGCGACTGCGATTATGGCACGGAAGCGGAACGCGCAATGGCTGAAAAACGGGCGGATTATTTTGCGGCGGGAACAGCCGTGGTGTGGGATGTCGATTTATTAGGTCCGGAAACTATCCGTGTGTATCGTGCGAGTAACCCCTACCAGCCCACTGTCTTTTATCGGGGCGACATAGCCGATGCCGAACCCGCGCTCCCTGGCTGGCGATTTGCGGTGGATGAGTTGTTTGTGTAAATGATTTCGCCTACCAGCTATTGCCAATCAAGGTGAGGAGGGCTACTAAAGCAAAGTACGTCAAGAGACTCAAGACTGAGACAATGATCCCCAAAAACCATTTTCCGAAAGTTGGCAACTTTGATCTAGCAAGTAGCAAATTGACATTAAAGCCGATAACACCCACAACCGTTCCCAGTACCTTATCTAACATGATGAGCAACAAGGGAAGGCCCCAGAAAAGTATCTCATACCACTGCAATCGTTTTACGGCTCCATAAGAAACGCCTTCGATAACAATTCGCGGTACATCTAACATTGCAAAAAAATCTTGTTCCCACTTTGCTGTGTATTTTTTACCCGCACTGGATTCCAACAAAAATCCTCCGTTTTTGGTTTCCTTCGCCATTGGTTGGTTGTTTACAAATAACTCGGGACCAGTGAACCACTTTCCCCGTTCAATTTCAACCACGTCATTTTCAAAACCAGGAATATGCAGTCTATATCGCATGTTGATACGCCCGATTACTGTGCGGAAATTCACCTTACACAACCTTGAACCTAACTAACTTATCAAAGTCAGCCAACTATAAAAGCCCTGGCAATCTGCGCAATCTAGCTAAACCCTGGCGCGTATTCCGCTTATGCTCATATTAACGGACCTAACGCTCCGAGAATCTCTTACGAAGCGGTAAGGTGTGCTGGATTTGCCGAATTTGCGGCAGACAACGCGGGGACTTGTGGAAAATCTATCGCGATTTGACCCAGTTGCGATATTAAATTCCCTGTCCAGCCCGCGCACAGGCTTACCCTTATAGCCAGCTTGCTAGCAAAAATCGTCTAGCATGGCTCTTATCCACAATTTGCTCGGACCCTGTTGGGAGGAATTATGTCCTGGTCCCGTTTTCGGCTTTCCGCCGCGATTAGTCTGTCGCTGTTAACCGGTACTTGGCTGGGGGCGTGTTGCGCTCCCGCAACGGCGCAGGCCGCCATTGGTGAAGCGAGCGTCGGCGACAGCGAGGATTTTGCCCAGGCAGGGCAACCCCCCGCGCCTTTGACCGATGCCGTCGACGAAGAACAGCCTGTTCCTTTCGCCTTGCCTGGTACGAAACGCCAAGCTCAAGTTGCACCCGTCCCCTCAGCCGCGGCGGGCACGATATCCGCGCCAACCACAGTAGCCCCCGTAAATCCCCCGGCCGCGGAGACTAATGCTTCGGTGGATTATGACCCTAGCGCCTCTTCCTGCACCGATGCTGGCTGTACCGCCGCTCCCACTTGCACTAGTGAACCAACTTGTACCAGCGAGCCTTATTGCGACACTTGCGGCCCTAGCGGCTGCGAACTGGAATGCCCCGAACCAGAAGACCCCTGGCGTCTCTTTGGTCATTGTTGCTGCCTCAAAGACCACGGCCTGGATATCCGCGGTTGGGCGGCGGGTGGTATTTTTACCAATTTTGACACACCCGCCAGCAACTTTAATGGGCCCGTGACATTCAACGACCGCGACGCCGAATTTCAACTCAATCAACTCTATATGATCGGCGAGAAGACCATCGACACCAGCGAATCGGGCTGGGATCTGGGGGGTCGTGTCGATCTGCTGTACGGCACGGATTACCGCTACAATATCGCCCGCGGTTTTAGCGCGCGTGATAATTTTACCTCCAAGTGGGAATCCGGCCGCTTTTATGGCCTGGATGTGCCGCAGTTTTATGGCGAACTTGGCGTACAAGACCTTAGCGTCAAAGTTGGCCGTTTTTACACCATCATTGGCTTTCAGGTGGTCACCGCGCCGGACAACTTCTTTTACAGCATTCCCTATACATTCCAATACGGCGAGCCCTTCACCCATACCGGAGCCTTGGCCACCTGGACGCCAAATGAACAGCTGTCGTTGATGGCGGGGGTAACGAACGGCTGGGACAATTTTGAGGATGTGCTGGGTCACCAGTCACTGCTGTATGGGGCTACATTTACCAGCAGCGATAGCCATGACAAACTCGCCTTTGCCATGCATATCGGCAAGGACGAAACCACTTTTGGCAACCCCGACGGCAACCTGGGCCAACGCTGGGTTTATAGCGTGGTCTACACCCGCGTTATTACCGATCGCCTATCCTATGTCGCCCAGCATGACAATGGCCGCCAGGATAACTATAATAACACCGGCGAGGTGGGGCACTGGTATGGCGTGAATCAATATTTATTTTACAAAATCAATTGCTGCTGGACCGCCGGTCTGCGGGCGGAATGGTTTCGCGACGATGACGGATTTCGCGTGGCGGCCCCCGGTGATTACGCCGCCCTGGGCATGAGCAATAATCCCGCCTCTGCGGGAGGTTGGGCGGGCAACTTTTATGATGTCGCGCTAGGTCTGAACTGGAAGCCAACTAGCAACCTGACCGTCCGGCCGGAGATCCGCTATGATTGGTATGACGGCCCGGATAACGCTGGCGGCAATGAGCCTTTCGAAGACGGAGCCGACAACCAACAGTGGCTGGCGGGCTTTGACATTATTTATCTGTACTAAAGCTTCGGCATTTTTTGCCCCCTCATCAAAACGCTTTTCGACAGTGTGCTCGTTAGTTTTTGAACGGGCATTGTTGATACCTGGCAACGCTTTGTGGATCTCCCGCACGATCCACAAAGCGTTTTTTTGGCTTTATAGAACGGCCACGCCAGCGGTTTGCACACATTTTCTACACGACTTGCTAATCGGGTTAGCTACTGCTTGTCTCTTTAATGGCAGAGAGTCTCAAATTATTTGCTTAACGCCATTTAAAAATTTCCCTAAACCCATTCAAATTTTGGACTTGCGCAAATCAACAATAATTCGCCAAGCGTCCTTTAGCTTGGTTGGCACAGTGATTGCGTTACTAAATAGCCGTGATAGCAGAAACAACTAGGGTTTAAAAACAACCCTGATCTGCACCCCAAAATATTATTCAGACGCGTGTGTGGGGGGTGTCACGAACTGTTTACAGAAGAAGAGTTGGGCCTTCTTCTGACAGTCCTTCGGGATTGGGCCAGTTCGTGACACCCTGTTTTTTGCAAGAGGCGGTCGATTGTGTCAGGCCCGACATGCTTACCCCCCCAATCCAGGTGACTCTTTGTGTGACCGTAAGGATGCCCCAACGGCTTGGGAGGGTGCTCCGCCTAACCCCCCAGGCCGGGGCGTCTTTTTTCTGTAGTTGAGATCTCTTAACACCGGTTAGGTCAGTTACTACTGCACCATTCCTGTTGTTTTATCTTTCAGCTTCATCGCGGAAGCGAAATGGTTTACCATAATAGATGTTCGCACCGGGCAATATTTGCCTTGGGGGGCAGCTATTTCTTCTGAACCATTGTTGACGGCTAAACATTCGCATGAAACTGATTCTTGCCATCATTCAACCCAGCCGCCTAGAGGCTGTCAAAACCGCCCTGACCGAAGTCGAGGTCTTTCGGCTGACAATTATGGATGTACAGGGTTTTGGCCGCCAAAAAGGGCACGCCGAAGTCTTTCGCGGACATGAGATCTCCGTCAATCTGGTCCGCAAAGTGCAACTCATGATTGCGGTTAATGATGACTTTGTGGAGCCAACGATCGAAGCCATCATCAAAGGGGGGCGCACCGGCAAGCAGGGGGAAATAGGCGATGGCAAAATTTTTGTCCTGCCGCTTGAGGACTGCATTCGCATCCGCACCGGCGAACGGGGAGGCGAAGCGATTTAATCGCCATTGCTGTTACGCCAGCATGGTATTCCAACGCTTGATCGACTTATCAAAGCGAACATTCGGGGGTGATATTTTCGTCAATTTCCCCCAGGGCCACGCTAGCACATAGGTGTTTTCCCGCTTGGTAACCGAAGATTTTACCTAAAGCAATTAAGTCGATTCCCCCGCAAAGCCGATGCAAACAACAGAGTGACTGTCCGGGGCATTTGCCCTGTTTCTTGTTTAACCGGTTTCCGCACAAGGACGTGTTATGCAGCGGTTTACGGCGACTTTGTTGATCGGATTAGCAATCACCCCCGCACTGGTTCAGGCCCAACAGCCCGCGGATCAACTGCCGATTAAGCCGACTATCTCCAGCGGCAGCAGCACGGTGGAAGTGACTCCCACCCCGGAAATGTGGTTTTATGACCAGGAACGCCGTCGGCAAGAAAATCCTGTTATTCAGTCGCAATTGCGGGCGATGCAAATCGCCGAAGCCCGCCAAGCGCGGTTAACCGCCTTGCGCTGGTTTGGGTATTCAAACTCCCGTCCCCGCGCCGGGACCGATCCCGTGCATGGCAGCTATGCTCCGCGCTGGGTGGGGAATGGCGAAGTTCCCGGTGAATGGCGCGGAGTCAACGCCGCTGGTCAACCAAACATTGGCGGTTTGTGGCTGTATGACCTGCCCCGTCGGCATTATTAAACCACATGCGGGCGGGTGGACATGGCGAGCAAATATTGTTGCTTTAAGGAATGAAAAATCTGCCACCCAGGTAAACCAAAGTTACCCGCCATGGCGGCGAAGGAGAAAATGCCAGAATTGCCACAAGATAAGCTCTGCCGTGGGTGGCAGGATGGGAAAAAGTAATAGAGCCGGGCGAGAAGCGAAATAAATGCTAAAAATAATGCGGCTGTGTGCGATTGATAAAGCCAGCCGTAAGTTCAAAAACCATACGAATATCAGACTGTTGTTACGCTAAACGCGGATAGCGACAACGTGCAAAAGAGTGGCCGCCCGGGGACTCGAATTACCCCAGAAAATGCGGCAAATTCTCATAGTTCCCCCTCAGGTAGCGCACAAGGTAGCGCACTTGCTACTATCTCCCCCGAAATTTGCGATAGCGATCTAGCAGACCTGATCCGCCAGTTAGTGGCCGTCTGGCCGTCCCTCGATTCAACCGCCAAGGATTCTATTCGTGGCGTCCTGGCCGATCTGTCTCCCTCTCGCGCCGTCCCGGCAGATAGGCGGGTGCGCGGAAAGCACTAGCAGATTTTCAGTTTTCTGGATTTTTATTTGACCCCCCGATTAGGAGATTTTTCAATGAGCAGTTATCTGGCCCAGTGGAATGACAAGGTTACCGAATTAGCCAAGAGCCGTTTTAACGGCGACCGTGCCAAGGCAACTAGTTGGCTAGTTAAGAACGATGCAAAGCTTCACGCCCTGATGCTGGCAGAGGGTAACGGCGGCAACGCCCAAAAGGCAATGGCATACGCCAACAGCAAGTGACAACCCAGGGGCTTGCCCGCCACTTTGGCCAGCGGCCCCACAATTTTGAATCAACCCCCAAATTTTAGGAGATTTTTCAATGACAACGTTTTTAGAAACCCCCCGCGCAATTTGTCTGGCCAGCATTGGCCGGGAACGGCTAGCCAGTCTGCGAAAGCTACTGTCCCCAGGCGAAATTAGTTGTTTGATTTGCGTGCCGAACAGGCAGCAAACTAACTTGCTCCCGGTGACGATGCAACTAATCAACCTCATCGACGAAAGCACGTTGTTTGTCGGCGACCTGGACCCCAAGAAACTGGCGGATTGTGCGAGCGTGAACGGAGCGGACCTGCGGAGATTGTACCACGTCGATTCGCTTAACTGCGATGACCTGGAATGTTTCGCCGACCAATTCCAACAGGTGATTTTGTGGCTCCCGCCAAACTCGCAACGCGGCCATGAAACTTTGCAACTGGCTCAGAAGCTTGCATCGGCGGGTGCGGGGGGTTTGGTTTGCGGCTACGCGACTGTTTCAACCGACCGGCACATGCAAACTATCGCACGCTCGCCGATAGCTGGCATCACCGAACAGGCGGCAAGAACGTGGCTCTTGTGCGATCCCACACGAAGCCGAACCCAGGTTATTCAACCGAAAGTTGACCCCGAATGTGATCGGGGGTTTGCCGTCGTCATCGATGGGGACAAAGCCACAATCGGCGACCAGTTGCCAGCGGGACACAACGCACTAGGTAGCGTCCGGTTTTCGGATAGGGGGTGCAATCATGAATGACTACCGCGAAAGCCGACACATGCCAACGCCAGCGGCCAACAGTTGGCACAAGCCAAGCCCCCCGCCGTTCAGCCGACGCAAGCCGGTTGATGGGACTGCCAAACGGGTGGCGGAACTGGAATCCTCTGGCATGTCCAGAATTGACGCCCTTAAGAAATTGGTGCGGGAGCTAAAGACCCCGCCACCTCGACGAACTTAAACGGCGGGGAACATCCCCCGCAAGCTAGCTTGGTTTCGATTTGCACGGCTGTTTGGTTGTTTTAAAGCTTTGCAATGGGTTAAAGCCAAGTGCGCCCCGTGTCCCGCCTCTTGCCGGGATGCGGGGTTTTTTCGTTTAAGGCAGACCCCCCCCTTACCCCCCAGGGGTGTCAAATATTTCTTGGAAAGAAAGTATTTTGGTTCGGGGGGTAGGATGCTTAGCGACCGCAAATTGAGATTCTTTGCGGAAGAACCTAGCAAGGGGGGGTACCCTATTGTAGGTACTTTCTGGCCGAAAGTTTCAATGCGGTCGAAAAAAATCGCGGAATCTCTTGCGACTTTCCACCTCCACGATTGAGTTCCTTTGCGGTGCGGGTTTGGGGGGTGCTGGCGGGGGGTGACTGTAACCTTTGTCCAGTAATGGACATAATGTAAGTAGCGGTGATCGTCGATGGTTAGCTACCTCGGCGATGTAATCAACCGGCGCGGCGTGTGGACTCTCTTTGCCTACCGCACAGACATTCGCCGCGCTGGTATCCGCTATCTCTCTAGGCAAAAGGCAGGATGCGATGGCACAAGTCACGGAACGGCTGTTGGACGCGCTCACCCATGCGCAAGAGTTACGCCATAAGGTAATGCTAACCGGCGGGCTACTGGCCACAGGTGGCAAGACCAAACAGGTACAGACGGCACAACGGCAATTAGCCGATGAGTTGCACGCCATACAGCGAATATGGCCGGTGGTGGACTCTCCCGCCATGAAGTCCCGGCTAATGAAGCTGGCGACGATGAACGCCAAGGGTGATGATCGTCCGGGTGTAGTCGGCATAAGTTTTCATTCGTGGCACGCTGCGGGTATCCATGCCGTGGCCGTTGCGATCCGGTTTGCCTATATGTCACTAAAGCCGTCCAGTGAAGTCCCGTTTGACGATGATCTGCTAGGACAAGTGGAACCCCTCGACGCGATCACCCTCGACACCGTGGCCGAGTTGGGACGGCGGCTAACGTCGATCCATATTCAACCCCTCATCGTGGCCGTGGAACGGGAATCGCTTTTGCTTGGTGGCAAGCTATCCGGCGAGCGCAAGAAACGTGGCGTCAAAGGCGCGGGCGTGGCCGTCGAAAGGCGGGAGGAATCTCTTTATTGGAAATACCGCGATTCTGGCCAAGGGGTGGAGGCATACGGACGCGCCCACCACAAGGCAGGGGTGCCTGCTTTTAGAAAATTGGTTAATCGGGTAAAGGCCCGGATCAAGCGTGGAACGTGTTATTATCCCCAAAAACGGCAGAAATACGCGGACGTGTGACACCCCCGTCAAGCGAAAAACAATTGTCACCGCTAAAATTCTCTAGGCGATTCCGTGCCGTTAAACGCGGCACTCTCTTGTTCGCCGCCGGTGACAATTAAACATCCTTGAAATTGTTTTGGTGGAACTACTGGTAAAAACTCATTACCGCCAAAGCTGGCATATCGCCAGCGGCAAGGATAAGGAGTTTTCTCATGGAACCGGCAGTTGAATTTAGGACGCTATTCACGCGTCGAACCGCCGCAACGCGGTTAGGACTCTGTACCAAGTCTGTTGATAACCTGGTGCGCGATGGACTCTTGAAGGTGGTGCGGATCGGTAAAGCCGTCCGCTTTGATCCCGCCGACATAGACGCATTTATCGAAAGCCGCAAGTGTGGAACAGGGGGTGCGCGATGATTGCAACCCCCCAGGTACGCGATCCCGCCTATCACTTGCGGCGAATTGAAGCCGTCCCCGTGGATCGTCTGGCCGTAGATGCCGTCGATCTGGCCAAGCTGATTGCGGTCAGTGAATCCACGATCCGGCGCTGGACTGCCAGCGGCACGATCCCCAGCGTGCTAATTGGATCGGTGCGAATTTACCCCCTCGAACATATCCGCCAGTGGTTGGCGGAAATGGTTAGTTCCCCTTGTGCCGCACAGCGGCAGGAAGCGAGTCAGTCATGAACTGGGAAGATTTTGATGAGTACAGCCGCCTGGTGTACGACAGCCTCAAGGATGACATCAAAGAATCCTCAAAGCGTGCTGAAGATCGGACCATCGCAGATGTTGAATTGAATCGTATCCGGTTTTTGTTGTCCTACACAAATTCTGAAATTGACGATTCTTGCGTGGATGTGGGATTCGCGGAATGTGTGTTGGGGATCGACCTCGACCAATGCAATCCGTATGAGATTTGCAGCGATGATGGACACCGCCAGTTGCTTCCGTACAGGCGTCGAACGCGCGACGGTGACTGGGTCGTGCCAACTGTAGAAGTGGTGATTTGTATTCGCGAAAACTTTAAGTGGGACCACCGCGAATTGCATTTTGTAAACAGCAACGGCCAAGGTGTTTAACCCTGGCCGTGCCGTCTGTAATCAACCCCTCTTAGCGGTGGACGTGTTAGCGCACGTCCGCCGCGATTCATAAGGATTATAGCCAGTGGACAAGGCACAAGATAGATATTGTTGGATCGTTTCACGCCTACTCAAAAATCACGCTGTAAACGGTGAAATTGGCCGTTTAACAGGCGATTACCGCACTCAGGCGGAAAAGCTGCGCGACCTGCCATTCACGGATCGGCAAGCTTTTTTTGAGACAAAGATTCTCCCCGATGACTCCCTCGAGCGCGACCGGATGATCCGGCTGGTGCTGGCGGCTGATCCGTGGAAAGACCCGGATCAACCGACCACATTCGCTGATTTATCCGGTAAGATTGCCGCGACGGAATGGGAATGGCAGGACTGGCTCCCGCGTGGATTCTTAACCCTCCTGGTGGCTGAACAGTCTATTGGCAAGTCCTACTTTGCATTAACCGCCATAGGCCGTGCAATCCTTTGTGGCGGTATCTGGCCAGACCGCACGCCAGCACAGCACGATCCCAAGAGCCGGATTCTTTGGTGCGAAAGCGAAGGTATGTTAGCCGCGCACTTGGAACGCGCCAGCAAGGCCGGATTACCTCTTAGCCGAATTCTGATTTGGAATGACGATCCATTCTCCATTCCAAATTTGCGCGATCCCCGCGACGCCGACAAGCTGCGGGATGTCGTGGCGATCCATAAGCCGCGATTGCTGGTGCTGGATTCATTCAGCGGTGCCCACAACGGCAAGGAAAATTCCAGCGATGAAACATTGCCGGTTACCCGACTGTTGGCAGAGATTGCGGCACGTAATCAAATAGCTGTCCTGGTTATTCACCACTTACGAAAACAGACCAAAGGCGATGACGAACTAACCCTATCTCGAATTCGTGGATCGTCTGGAATCACGCAATTTTGCCGCGTCGTGTGGAGCCTCCACAAAGCCGACAAGCGCAAGGCCGAAATCGAACTGGCTCAGTTAAAGAATAACTTGGCCGTACCGCCGGAACCGGTAGGCGTCCGCATGGATCAAGGCCAGTTTGCCTATTGCGATCTACCACAGGTCGCGCCGACCGCCGGTGCTAGTGCAACGGACTGGCTGCGGGATTATCTGTCCAATGGCGGAAGGCGACGGCAGGACGCTGTCGACGCCGGAAAAGCTGCGGGACATTCCCAGCGAAATATCGACCGCGCCAAGACCGCGCTTGATTTGGTGGCTACTCAGGACGGCAAGGAAACGATCTGGACTTTACCTGAATTTTGATCCCTCAAGGGAACCTTTGCCAACGTTCCCCCCCTAGGGTGCAAAAGCTTGGCAAACGTTCATTTTTTCGACGTAACCCTTTACCAAATAACAACTAATGTTTTGCCAAGCAGTTGGCAAACGTTCCCCCCTTGGCAAACGTTTTGGCAAACGTTCATTCCCATGCAAACGGACTTGCAATCCCTCATCGAAAACGATCTTGGCCCTGGCCGTCGATCCGGTAACCGGACATTTTGGATTTGTCCGTTCCATGAGGAAAAATCTGGCAGTCTGACCGTCACGCCGGACGGCGAAAGGTACAAATGTTTCGGGTGCGGTAAATCCGGCGACGCTATCGCTTGGCTAATGGATCGGCACAGTCTCACATTCAGGGACGCCGCCGACCGGGTAGGGAAAGTCCTGGATCGGCCAAAAAAACTGAGTCTGAATTCAGACGCAGTTAATTCACCCCCACAACCCCGATTCAAGGCCGCTAGCACGCCGCCAGAAGCCGACTGGCGGGACAAGGCCATAACGATCATCAAACAGGCGGAAACACGTCTCCACAGCCGCGATGGATTTGACGCGCTCAATTATCTTTTCCTGCGCGGACTGACCCTCGACACGATCAAGGCAGGACACCTTGGACTGACCGCCGACGGCGGCATATCGATCCCCTGGTTTGACGCCAGCGGCACGCCGGTATTTATCCAAGTGCGGCAATTACGGAAACTACCCAAATACAAGGCGATCCCTGGCGGCAAGCGTGTTGATTTTTACCCGCGACGTCCGCGTCCTGGTCGGCCATGTTTGATCGTGGAAGGGGAGTTTGACGCGCTCTTGGCGGCACAGGACATAGGCGATTGCATCGACGTTTGCACTCTTGGCGGCGCGGCTGACAGCCTATCCTCGAGCGCGGCAATGGCATTGTGTTCCGCCAGTGTGGTTTTGATTGCGACCGACAGCGATAAAGCCGGGGATTTGGCGGCTGAAACGCTACGCAACGTGGTCCTAAATTCGATCCGTGTTCTCTGGCCGGTAGGCAAAGACGCGACCGAATGTTTCGGATTGCGCCGCACGCTGCGGGTAATGCAGGCCGACCTCCCCCGATGTTCCGCCGGGAAATGTGACTCTTGGTGGATCGGGGACAAAGGACGTCTGCATTGTGGCGTTTGTCGGCCCTACGGAGATGCCTACGAAGGGATCGTCCTACTGGCCGATGGCGCGGTGGTGGAAAGATGAAAACAACCAAACGCAAGGCGCGCCTAGGGGAAGTTCAGCTAGAACTATTCCCGGAACCGACCCGCCAGCAGGTGGCCGCGACGATGACATTCGTGGCTATCCCCCAGCGGGAACCTACCGATGCCGACCGGGAAGGGATTGCCAGATTTGTGGCCGAAGCCAGAACATACCGCGACCGTCCGCCTGATCCGCATACACTACCCTTTTAGCAAAATTCGACCGCGTAATAGGCCGCTACGCTGCGATTCGTGGCGTCCCTCGACTAGGAACACCATGACAGCAACTGGCCGTTATAACGCAAATTTGAACGCCAATTGTTAGGGACTGGCAGGGGGTGTTATCTGCTTGATAAAATTGCAAGCAACCCATATAATTCCAATATGGCAAAGTTTCATTCATTTACCGAACAGCTAATACGGATCATCAAACGATCCAAGTTATCGCGGTATGCAATTTACAAACGCACGGGAATTGACCAAGCGGTGTTGTCACGTTTTGTTAGTGGCAAG
>JANRLT010000036.1 GCA_033762255.1 Pirellulales bacterium
AGAACCTCCATATGGTCGGAGATAAATCCCACCGGGACGACCACCGCCGCGGGGATCCCCTCGGCGTGGACTTGGCGCAAGGCGTCGCCAATGTCGGGTTCGAGCCAGGGTTGGGTGGGAGGGCCGCTGCGACTTTGATAGACTAACTGCCAGGGTCCGCGCCATTGTTTACCATGATGGCTGTCTGTGCATTTCCGTAGTTCCTCGGCAATCAAACGACAGGTTTCTTGCAATTGCGCCTGGTAACGAGTGTTTTGGGCCATGGCCACCGGGATGCTATGCGCGGTAAACAAGACCGCCGCCGAAGCCTGTTGTTCGGAGGATAGTTGCGCTAACGCCGTTTGAGTCTGCTCGAGCATTGGCTCAATAAAGCCGGGATGATTGTAAAACACTCGCAATTTATCGACTTGGGGGGCTCCCGGACCGATGGCATTAGCGGCGGCAAGTATATTTTCACGATATTGGCGGCAGCCGGAATAAGAGCTATAGGCCGAGGTAAAAAATGCTATCGCCCGCTGGATACCATCCGCCCGCATCTGGGCCAATGTGTCAGGGAGCAGGGGGTGCCAGTTGCGATTTCCCCAATAAATCGGGAGATTTGGGCCGTAAGCGGCTAATTCCTGCCGCAAAGCCGCGATTAACGCGCGATTTTGGGCGTTAATAGGACTGACGCCGCCAAAGTGGTGGTAATGCTCGGCAACCTCCAACATCCGCGCCCGGGGGACGTTTCGCCCCAGCAAGACGTTTTCGAGAAACGGCAGGACATCATCCGGGCCTTCGGGACCGCCAAAGGAAACAAGCAAAACAGCGTCGTACATGGGATGGGTTTTGTAAGTGATGATATTACAAGCGCTTAGGTCAAGTGGCGCAAGGTGGATAGGGGAAAAGGTTTCTTTGGGTAAATTCTTCTTTTATCATAGCCGCTGGTCAATTTTCGCAAACGACCCTCCCCCTAGAACTTTTTATGCGGAAAAATTTTATTCCGCCGGAGTGCGGGAATAATGTCAGCTAAAAATAGCGATTCTGAAAAGGCAGCAGCGAATCTACGTTTGGCGACTTCCCCATTATTTTGAAAAAAATTTCCCCGCCGACTGGGCCCTGGGGGAGCATATAATAGCGGATACGGTTACAAAAAGTGTGCTTTTGGGCGAGGTAATCATTCCCATGTTGCTGGTCGCGACGGAAACAACCAAACGCGGAAATGCGGGGGTACAATCCCTGGCGGAGGCTTCCGACCGGGAATTACTGCGGCAATTTGTCCAGGGAGAGGAACGTGCCTTTACCGCGCTGGTCCAACGGCATGCTTCCCTAGTCCAGGGGGTTTGCCAGCGGGTGTTGCGCCGGGCCAGTGAGGCGGAAGACGCTTTTCAGGCGACTTTTATGGTCTTGGCCCGCAAGGCCAATTCCTGGCAGTGGCAAGAGTCGATCGCGGGTTGGCTGCATCAGACGGCGCTGCGTAGTTCCTTAAAGCTAAGGGGTATGTCCGCGCGGCGGCGGCAGGTCGAGCAGAATTCCCCTTCAGCGGACGTCGGCGTGGAGTCCCTGGATCAAACGGATCCCCAGCAGGTCGCCAGTTTGCGCGAGTTGGCGGAACTACTGGATCAGGAATTAGCCAATCTGCCAGCTAAGCTGCGCGAAGTCATGTTGCTTTGCCAAATCGAAGGACTCAGTCGCGATGACGCGGCGGCCCGCTTGGCAATCTCGCCATCCGCGGTAAAAGATCGACTCGAGCGGGCCCGCGAGAATTTGCGCCGCGGGTTGACCCGGCGGGGAGTAACGCTTTCGGCGACTCTGCTAGCGGCGGTTCTGCTGCCGCAGGGGGCTTCGGCCGCGGGATTAACGGCGTTGGCCGGCGCGACCGCGCAATCCGCGACAGCTTTTGCAACCGGATCCTTGGCCGCGGGGACAGTCTCTTCGGCAGTAACTTTGGCACAAGGAGTTTTAAACATCATGGGACTAGAGAAGCTCAAATACGCGGCGATTTGCCTGATGGCCTGTTTGACCGCCGGGACGATTGCCTATGGGATGCTGCAGGATGCGCCCGATCGCTTTGAAAAAGGCCTGCGGGGCGAAGTCATCTCTGTGCAAACCAGCGCCCCCGCCAGCGTGACCGTGCGGCTGGAACATTTTGAAACACCGTTGTCGTTGGGGATCGCGCCCGACGCCAAATGCTGGATTTCGTTTGAAACGCATGACCTCAGCGGCATCAAACCGGGCCAATACGTGGCCCTGAACTTGGCCGAGGATCATCGCACCGTCAAGGAAATCCATGTCCAAGGGGAGCAGCGCCAAGTCCAAGTCCAGGCCGTTTCCGCGGGAAAAATCACAGTCAAAAATATCGACGAAGGAGACGAGGAACAAACCGCGCCGGAAGAGGAATTAAAGCTGGCGGAAGGGGCCATTGTGCGGATTGGCAACTTGCCGGCAACCCTGGCGGAGCTAAAACCGGGCATGCAAATTCCCGTGGAATTTGGGCCTAATGGCAAGACTGTCAACGCCATCGAAGCGGATGCCGCCCCCGAGGATTTGTACGACGGGGAACTACTGTCGGTTGACACTGCATCCTCCACGCTCAAACTCAAATGCGATAAGGATGACCAACCCTTGGAAATCACGTTCCATGTGCGGCCGGAAAGCCAAATCACCCTGGATGGCAAGCGGGCCACTTTGACGGATCTCAAACCGGGCTCTGTGTTGTATCTACGCGAGGACAAATTGCAAAACTATGTCCCGGCGATACGCGCCACGAGTCCCGAACCGGACTCTGTGGAAGTTGCTATGGTGGATGAACCGGAAGAAGCCGCGGCCCCCCAAGACAAAGCCGAACCCGCCGAGGCTGAAAAGGCTGACGAAGCGGCCGAACCCGCCGAGGCTGAAAAGGCTGACGAAGGGGCCGAAGCGGCCGAACCCGCCGAAAAAGATGACGCCGATCAGCCAGAGGCCGAACAAAAAGATCCTGAACAGTCCAAAGCCGAATAACCATAACGCTCTTCAAGAATCGTTATCCGGCTCTTTGTCAGTTCGCTAGATCATCTACATTCCTACCCCCGTCCGAGTCCCGACTCGGCGGGGGTTTATCTTTATGGTTGGCCACCCGGCAAGGTCCTCGAGGGTGTCTAAAGCCACTATTCGCGGGTTTTTTGCTGCTATAAGTCAAATTGCGGTAATGACTTGTGCTCTCTTTATACAACTTTGATACTGTCCCCCCCGGTCTTAACCCCGTTTTGATTTGGGTCTGGATAGGATTAGGTCGAAGTGCAGTGAGGCAAAAGAATTTTTTAATACCGAGGTGTGCGATGTGGGAAATGACAGTAATCGCCGTGGGAGCGGGTTTGTCCCTGGCAATGTTTGGATTGATCGAGCTTTGCGACCATTTACTGGGAGGGACGCGATGAACGCTGGCGAGGTGTTAACCCTCATTTTAGTGGCTGGCTTGGCCATCTGCTTGACTTGTGCGCTGTTAAAGCCGGAGTGGTTTTCATGACCAATTATATGTGGATCCAATTGATACTGTTTGTAGGATTGCTCTTGGCTTTGGTAAAACCGCTGGGCCACTACATGGCGGGCGTCTACCGGGGAGAGTTTCGCTGGGCCGCCCCCGTGGAAGATTGGCTGTACCGCGTGGCGGGTGTGAATCCCCAAACGCAGATGACTTGGCGAGGTTACGCGGCAGCGGTGCTGACACTCAACTTCTTGGGATTTGCCGCGTTGTACGGCATCTTGCAATGGCAGGAAATTCTGCCGGTCAATCCGCAACAGTTTTCCGCGCTGACTCCGGATTTGGCGTTTAACACCGCGATTAGCTTTGTCTCCAATACAAATTGGCAAAGCTATGGCGGAGAGACAACGCTAAGCCATGGATCGCAAATGTGGGGCCTGACAGTGCAGAATTTTCTTAGCGCTGCCACGGGCATGGCGGTGCTTATCGCGCTCGTGCGGGGTTTTACAGGGAAATTAGCCAACACAATTGGGAATTTCTGGGTCGATTTTACCCGGTCCATACTCTATATCTTACTGCCACTATCGGTAATTTGGGCGATATTGCTGATCGCGCAGGGAGTCCCGCAAACGCTGGCCGGTAGTGCGACAGCGCAGTTGATCCAGCCCCTGACGGATGCCAACGGCGCGACCGTGACCGAGCAAACGATTGCCCTGGGGCCGGTGGCTTCGCAAGTGGCAATCAAGCAACTAGGGACGAATGGAGGGGGCTTTTTTAACGTCAATTCCGCCCATCCGCTGGAAAATCCGACGCCCATTTCGAATTTCTTGCAACTGCTGGCCATATTGCTGATTCCCGCGGCATTGTGTTACACGTTTGGCGATCTGGTGGATGATACCCGCCAGGGTTGGGCGATTTTGGCCGCGATGACGATCATCTTTGTGCCGCTGTGTGTGGGAACAATGGCCGCCGAACAATTAGGCGTTCCCGCCTATGAAAAAATGGGAATTGATCAGTCGGCCAGCGAATTTCAGTCCGGCGGCAACATGGAAGGAAAAGAAACCCGCTTTGGCATTGCCAGTTCCGCGCTGTGGGCCACCGCCACGACCGCCGCGTCCAATGGAAGCGTGAATGCGATGCACGATTCGTTTACGCCTTTGGGGGGGCTAATTCCTATGTGGCTAATGCAACTGGGAGAAGTCATTTATGGGGGCGTGGGAAGCGGACTTTACGGAATGTTGGTGTTTGCCATCATCGCTGTGTTTGTGGCGGGACTCATGGTTGGCCGCACGCCGGAATACCTAGGCAAAAAGATCGAAGCGGCGGAGATGAAGCTGGCATCGCTGGTCATACTGATTCCACCGTTTTTGGTGCTGATTGGTACGGCGATTTCGGTGGCGGGGCCAGGGCTGGACTATATCGGGGCCACGCCGGAAGAGATCAAATCCAATTTGAATAACCCAGGCGCGCATGGCTTTAGCGAGGTGCTGTACGCCTGGTCGTCGGCGGGAAACAACAACGGCAGCGCCTTTGCCGGCCTGACCGCCAACGAACCGTTCTACAATACCGGCCTGGGCATCGCCATGTTTTTGGCGAGATTTGCCTTGATCGTACCGGTGTTGGCCATCGCCGGTTCGCTCGCCCGGAAAAAAGTTACTCCCGCCTCGACTGGCACGTTGCCCACGCATACACCCTTGTTTGTGGCGTTGCTGATCGGGGTGGTGCTGCTCGTGGGGGCGCTCACGTTTGTTCCCGCGCTGGCGCTCGGTCCGGTGGTGGAACACCTGCAATTTCTCGGCTAATTTCTCGCATTCCTAAGAGTCTTTTGGGCTTTATACTATGTCCTCGACAACACAACAACGTTCGCTTTTTGATCCGCAGATTTTATGGCCGGCGGTACGCCAGTCATTCGTCAAACTGGATCCGCGTTTGCAAATCCGCAACCCCGTGATGTTTACGGTGTTTTTGGGTAGTATCCTCACAACTTTTTTGGCAATCGCGACGGTTGGACAAACTAGCGGTGAGTCGGTTTGGTTTGTGGGGGGGATCAGTCTCTGGCTGTGGTTTACCGTGTTGTTTGCCAATTTTGCCGAGGCCATGGCCGAGGGACGGGGCAAGGCCCAGGCGGATTCGCTCCGCCAGGCCCGCCAGGACGTCCAGGCACAAAAACTTGACGCTCCCAGAAAGGATGCGGCCCGCACGGCGGTCTCGGCTTCACAACTGCGCAAGGATGACGTGGTTATTGTGGAGGCGGGCAACATGATTCCAGCCGACGGCGAAGTGGTCGTGGGCGTGGCCTCGGTCGATGAAAGCGCGATCACCGGCGAAAGCGCGCCGGTCATTCGCGAAAGCGGCGGGGACCGCAGCAGCGTTACCGGGGGCACACGGGTATTGTCAGATTGGCTGGTTGTGCGGGTGACGGCCAATCCGGGCGAAACTTTTTTGGATCGGATGATTTCCCTGGTCGAAGGGGCCAAACGGCAAAAAACACCTAACGAAATCGCCTTGGATATTCTGCTGGCGGCATTAACATTGGTCTTTTTGGTGGTGTGCGTCACACTGTTGCCATTTTCCAAATACAGCGTTTCCGCGGCGGGGCAGGGGACGCCCATCACCATTGCCGTGTTGGTGGCGCTACTGGTTTGCTTGATCCCCACCACCATCGGGGGGCTGTTATCGGCGATCGGCATTGCCGGCATGGACCGGATGATCCAGGCCAATGTCATCGCCACGTCGGGACGCGCGATCGAGGCCGCGGGGGATGTCGATGTGCTGCTACTCGACAAAACCGGCACGATTACACTGGGTAACCGCCAAGCGGTGGAGTTAATTCCCGCGCCGGGGGTCACCATCGAAGCCCTGGCCGATGCCGCGCAACTGGCCTCTTTGGCCGATGAAACGCCCGAAGGACGCAGCGTGGTGGTCCTGGCGAAGGAAAAGTATGGCTTGCGCGGAAGGGAATTTGCCGAATCACACGCTCAATTTGTGACCTTTAGCGCGCAAACCCGAATCAGCGGCGTTGATCTGGGCGTGCGACAAATACGCAAAGGGGCCGCCGATGCCATTATAAAATTTGTTGAAGAGCAGCGGGGAAACTTTCCCGAAGCTGCCCGTAAAACCGTGGAAGACATTGCCAAACAAGGGGGGACCCCCCTGGTCGTGGCCGAAAACGAGCGCGTCCTGGGGACGATATTTTTAAAGGATATTGTCAAGCGGGGGATCAAGGAACGCTTTTCAGAACTGCGCCGTATGGGGATCAAGACCGTCATGATCACCGGTGATAACCCCTTGACCGCCGCCGCCATCGCCGCCGAGGCGGGCGTGGACGACTTTTTGGCCCAGGCCACGCCCGAGGCCAAGCTCAAACTCATTCGCGAATACCAAGCCGGGGGGCGATTGGTGGCGATGACGGGGGATGGAACGAATGACTCTCCCGCGCTCGCCCAGGCGGATGTCGCGGTGGCGATGAACTCCGGCACGCAAGCGGCGAAGGAAGCGGGAAACATGGTTGATTTGGACTCTAACCCGACCAAACTGATCGAAATTGTCGAGATTGGCAAGCAATTGCTGATGACCCGGGGAGCGCTGACCACGTTTAGCCTAGCTAATGACGTGGCCAAGTATTTTGCCATCATTCCGGCCGCGTTTGCCAGCACCTATCCCGTGCTGAATCGCTTGAATGTGATGCAACTGGCTTCTCCCTCGAGCGCAATCCTGTCCGCGGTCATTTTTAACGCGATCATCATTGTGTTTTTGATTCCCCTGGCGCTCCGGGGGGTCAAATATCAAGCGCTCGGGGCCGACCGCTTGTTGCGCAATAATCTGCTGATTTATGGGCTAGGAGGATTGGTGGTGCCATTTGTGGGAATCAAACTCTTGGACATGATTTTGGTCGGTTTGGGCTTGGCTTAACCGCTGGACGGCTAGTGCATTCATTCAATCTATCACTGAAAATTTTGGGAGACTTTTGGCATGTTTGCTGTGTTACGCGCGGGAATGGTATTTTTGACGCTCTTTACCTTGATAACGGGCGTGATTTATCCGCTGGTGATTACCGGCATTGCCCAGGTGGTGTTTCCAGGCGGGGCAAATGGCAGCCTGCTCACCCAGGGGGGGCGGGTGGTGGGATCGAGCTTGATAGGCCAGGAATTTAGCGATGCCCGCTACTTTTGGGGGCGTCCATCGGCCACAGGGCCGGTCCCCTACAACGCCGCGGCGTCAACGGGGTCAAATTTTAGTCCGACAAATCCCGGGCAGTTGGAAGCGGTGCGGCAGCGGGCGGAGAAGCTGCGCGCCGCCCACCCCGCCGAACAAGGAGCAATTCCCGTGGATTTAGTAACAGCGTCCGGCAGCGGCCTCGACCCCCACATTAGCCCCGCCGCGGCTAACTACCAGGCAGCGCGGGTCGCCGCCGCGCGGAATATACCAGTCGAAAAAGTACGGGAGCTGATTTCAACGCATACGATCTCCCGCAGTCTGGGCGTTTTGGGCGAACCGGGAGTAAATGTACTGGAACTGAACTTGGCGCTGGACGCCAGTAAGTAACATACTTAGGAGTGATATCATGTCCCCAGCGTTACCTGTGATTGAATTGCATGGCGGGCCGCGCGATGGTCTAAGGATCATTTGGCAAGAACCGGATTGCGATATCGAAGATTACCCGATACTTCACGATACAGGGGTTCCGGTGAGTGTGGTATATAATTATGTCTATCGCGAGCCTCGTCGGCTTTCGGTGCCGAACAAGGTTAATCCCGACGAAATGGCCGCATCCCATTGTTTTTCGCCAAACAAATGTGTTCCTTCCATTGGCGGGCGATTAAGCATCAGGCTGCGGGGTTTGTGCCGCGCGGCCTTTTCCGCCGTCCGCGCTTGGCTGTTAAAACCTGTATCGTTTCCCATGGATTTGCGGGCCTACCAAGGCCAACCCCCCCTTGGCCGCGACAATTAATACGCATCCCATGTCCGTAGCCGACCAGCGACCAAATCCCGATCTGCTTTTGACCCAGGTGCAGGCGGAAGATCTGCAAGCGCGGCGCGGTCGGCTGAAAATCTTTTTTGGATACGCGGCTGGCGTGGGCAAGACCTACGCCATGCTCCAGGCGGGACAGCGGGCCAAAGCCGCGGGGGTAGATGTGGTCGTGGGCTATGTGGAACCACATGGCCGCCAAGAGACCGAGGCTCTCTTGGCGGGGTTGGAACAATTGCCCACACGCTCCTGCGAGCACCGCGGCGTGACCCTGCAAGAATTTGACCTGGATCGCGCGCTCGATCGTCGCCCCGCGCTGATTCTGGTCGATGAATTAGCGCATACCAACGCTCCCGGAAGTCGTCATACCAAGCGTTGGCAAGATATCCTAGAGCTGCTGGCGGCCGGGATTGATGTGTATAGCTCGCTCAATGTGCAACATATCGAAAGCCTGAATGATGTCATCGCCGGAGTGACGGGCGTTATTGTGCGGGAAACACTCCCCGACGCCGTTTTGGAAAACGCTGATGAGATCGAGTTGATTGACATTACGCCCGATCAATTGCGGGATCGGTTGCAAGCCGGAAAAATTTACCTGCCCCAGCAGGCCGAGCGGGCCATCAATAATTTTTTTCTGAAAACGAATCTCGTCGCCCTGCGCGAGCTGTCCTTACGGCAGGCGGCCAATCGCATCCGCCGCGATGTTGATTCCGCCCATCAACGTCGCGCGGCCAAGCAGCCCTGGCTGACCAACGAGCGGCTGTTGGTTTGTGTCGGTCCCAGCCCTTCCTCGGCCAAGGTTCTGCGCGCGTCCAAGCGGTTGGCCGCGTCGCTGGACGCGCCGTGGTTGGCGGTCTCCGTCGACACGGGTCACGGCTCCGCCGCAAATTCCACGGTCGCTGCACAAACTTCGGCCCATTTACATTTAGCCGAACAACTAGGAGCGGAAACCCATACCCTAGTCGGCACCAATGTCGCCGAAACGATTTTAAACTATGCCCGCGAGCGCAATGTTAGCAAAATCGTGCTGGGTAAAACAGCCGCTCCCTTATGGCAGCGAATGTGGAAGGCACCGCTGGTGGATCAACTGCTGGCTGAAAGCGGTGAGATCGATATTTATGTGATTCGCGGTGATGAAGCAGAAAGTCGGACTCCCCACCCCGCTCCGGCTGCTCCCGTGCCAGATAAACGACCTTATTGGTATGCGCTCGTGGCTGTCGCGGTTGGCACCATGATCGGGTTTGTGTGCGATTGGTTGGGCATGGGGGAGGGAAACCTCAGCATGCTGTTTCTTTTGTGCGTGGTCTTTGTCGCCACGAGGTATGGCGGCGGACCGGCCATTATAGCCTCGCTCGCGGGAGTTCTTTCATTCGATTTTTTCTTTGTGCCTCCGCGCTGGACCTTTGCCGTCCATGATACCCAGTACATCGTCACGTTTGTGGTAATGCTTTTTGTGGGCCTGCTGGTGAGCCGTCTGACCAACCAAGTCCGCGAGCAACTTCGCGCCGCCCAAGAGCGCGAGCGGCGCACGCACGCGCTGTACCGCCTCTCGCGGCAATTGGGCGAGGCGAACGGATCGGAATTTTTGGTGCAAATGGCCGGCCGCCAATTGCAAGAAATCTTTCAAGCCCAGGTTGTGATTTATTTACCACACGGCCAGGAATTAAGCCTCCGTTTTGGCGGGCATACGCAAATTGCCAAGGATTCCCAGAATTTCACCGTCGCCGAGTGGGTCAGCCGGCAACAACAGCCTGCTGGCTGGAAAACCGACACGCTGCCGCAGGCGACGGCCCTGTTTTTGCCCCTGGTGGGGACCCAACACAACTTGGGCGTGGTGGGAATCCGCCCCCAAGAGGAATGGCGGTTGCAAGATCCCGAGGAACGCCGCTTATTAGAGTCATGCGCCGCGCAAATCGCCCTCGCGCTCGAGCGCGATGAGTTGGCGTTGGCCGCGCATACGGCGGAGTTACGGGTGGAGGCGGAGGAACTGCGGAATTCGCTTTTAAGCTCGGTATCGCATGATTTGCGCACTCCGTTGGCGGCCATTGCGGGGGCGGGGACTAGTTTGCTATCCGCGGCAGACACGATTTCGCCGCAAACCAAGGCCGAGCTACTGGAAACGATTGTTGACGAATCGCAGCGCTTGACGCGGTTGGTCGAAAATTTGCTGGATATGACACGCCTGGAAGCGGGCAAATTGCAGTTGCACTTGCAATGGCAAGTGTTGGAGGAATTGCTGGGTTCGGCCCTGGCGCGGTTAAAAAAGCCGCTGGCCTTACGTCCGCTCAAGGTGGAAATTGCCGAACAATTTCCCTTAATCCAGGTGGATGGGCTATTATTTGAACAAATGTTGGTTAATTTGCTGGAGAATGCCGCGCGGTACACACCCCCCGATTCGCCAATTACCATCGCGGCCAGCATGACCGGCGGGGAGTTGCTATTGGAAGTACGTGATCGCGGTCCGGGATTACCGTCGGGAAAGGAAGAGTTGATTTTTGATAAATTTTACCGATCCGCGGGTCGACTGCCCGATGGACAACGGGGAGTCGGCTTGGGCCTGGCCATCTGCCGGGCGATTGCCACCGCGCATCAGGGGACCATTCGCGCGTATAATCAACCGGGAGGGGGCGCGGTCTTTGAAGTAAGACTTCCCTGCTCGGCCAATCCGCCGCAGGTGCCCAATCTGGAACTACCTGAATCCCCCCTCCCCCTGAAAAACTAATAAATACCCCCCTCGACGCGCCACGGTAATTTTTATGTCCGCGAATATGCCATTAATTTTAGTGATCGAGGATGAAGCGCCAATCCGCAAATTCTTGCGGGTGTCGCTGACGGCCCATGGGTATCACCTGGTCGAGGCGGAGACCGCCGAACAGGGCTTGCGACTGGCGGCGCAGCAGCCGCCGGATTTGGTGATCTTGGATTTGGGTTTGCCAGACCAGGATGGACTGGAGTTGCTGGCTCGGTTGCGGGAATGGTTTCGCGGGCCGATATTGATTTTATCCGCGCGGGGAAATGAGCAAGACAAGGTCAAAGCCTTGGACCAGGGGGCCGACGATTACCTGACCAAGCCCTTTGGCGTCGAGGAATTGCAAGCGCGATTGCGTGTGGCGCTGCGGCATAGCGCCTTGGCACGGCAGCCAACGGCCAGCCCGATCTTTGAAACAGGAGAATTAAAGGTGGATTTGGGGTCGCGGCGAGTCTTTCGCGCGGGAGAAGAAATCCATCTGACCCCGTTGGAATATCGCCTCTTGACGACCATGATTCAGCACGCTGGCAAGGTGCTGACCCACCGCTTTTTATTAAAGGAGGTCTGGGGACCGCAGCAAGTCCAAGAGCATCATTACCTGCGGGTGTATATGGCGGGCTTGCGCCGCAAAATCGAAAAAGATTCCGCGCTGCCGCAGTATTTACTCACCGAGACCGGAGTCGGCTATCGACTGCGGCAGGTTGATACCACTTTCGCGGAAAACGGGGCAAGTGCGCCGCGTGAATGACGCGATGTCGCCAGAACAAAAATTGTCACGCCAGCTCAATTTGAATCTGCCCGGCGGCGGGCAGGCTGACCGCAAATTCTTGCCCTTCGACTCGAATTGTCATTAGCCCGGATTCAGGCTGCAATACCGTAACTTCGCCGACGGTTCCCAGGGCCAGATGACTGGCGGTCAAATATCGTAAAAATTCGGGCGATTGGTCCAGCACCCGCGTGATACGAAACGATTTGCCCGGGGGGCAGGCCGCCAGCGACATCGCCGCCGTCGCCGCCATCGATCCATCCGCCCGCGGGATGGGATCACCGTGGGGATCGACCGCGGGATGACCCAGATAGTCATCGATTCGATCCACCAGCAAATCGCTGACGGCATGTTCCATGTGTTCCGCTTCTTCGTGGACCTCGTCCCACGTCAATTGCAGGGTCTTGGCCAGGAATAATTCGATCAGTCGATGTCGCCGTATCACCCGCAAGGCCAATGCCGAACCGGATTTGGTGAGGCTAACGCCGGAATACGGCTGATAGGTCGCCAATCCGCTTTCGTTCAGCGTCTTGAGCATGCTGGTCACCGTTCCGGGTGAAACGCCCAAGGCCGCGGCCAACTGACCAGTGGCCACGTTTGGCTGGTCCCCGCCCAGGCCAATTTGATAAATGGCCTTAACATAATTTTCCACAGTGAGACTGGGCATGCAATTCGCCTGGAGAGAGGGGAACTTCCCTTTGCCAGATGTCCAAATTCCGGCAAACGGACCTAGGATTTTACACATTTTCCGGCGGTTGAAAAGCTACAGGCCGGGACTTTGCTACCGATGAGGCAGATCAGGAGAATTTGTAACTGTTATTAACATAAAGAATCTTAATACCCCCAGAAGGAATTTTCTAAATGGGTATTATGAGGGTACTGAGAGAATTTTTGCGGGATTTAACACAGATTTGAAAGCGCGGCGCATAACCGCTCTATCTGGTCCACCGTGTTGTACAAATGAGCGGAAACACGCACAAAGCGGCGATTTTGCCAGTTCAAGACGGGACATTCGATGCCATATTGTTCCCAAAGCGCCCGTTTGATGGGGGGGGCGTCGCCAGGGGGTAATTCCACAAGCGCCATCGTCCCGCACCATTCCATGGTGGCGGGCGCTAGCGGGGGACGGCCATAAATGGCGGTCAAGCGCTCTTTAGCGTGGGCAGCCAGGCCAAAAGTGTATTCGCGAAATTGACTCCAACCCACCGTCTGACCTAAAAAGTCAATCGCCGCGGGAATCGTCAAATACGGCGAATGATCCCGTGTGCCCGGCCACAAAAATTCATCCCGCGGTTCTCGAGGCTGGGCCGGCGGGACGCGTCCCCAACTGAGAATAGGAGCGCTAAGATTCGCCTGCCACCGGGGATGCGCATATAAGAAACCGCTCCCCAGGGGCGCGCACAGCCATTTGTGACAACTGGCTACATAAAAGTCGCAATCCAAAGCATCCAGGCCTAAATCAAGCTGGGCCACGGCATGGGGACCGTCCACAACCACGATGACCCGCTCTCCATGGCAAGCGCGAATCGCCGCGGTGATATGCGCCACCGGAAGGGTCACGGCGGTGGCTGAGGTGATATGGCTCAGGACGACGATAGTCGTGCGGGGGGTAATCGCCGCTAAAATATCATCCACCACCTGTTGAGCCGTCGTAAAAGGAGTGGTTAACCGGGCAATGATTGGCTCGTGAGCGCCAGATTCCTGGCATTTGCGCTGCCAAATGCGCACAACAGCGCCGTATTCATGGTCCGTCAGTAGCACTTCGTCCCCTGTCCGCATGATGACCGAGCGGGCGACGGCGTTCATGGCGGCGGTGCAGTTTTCTTGAAATACCAGGTTGTCGGGGGATGCGCCGACCAGTTTGGCCAGAATGTCCCGCGCTGCAAACCAGGCTGGTTCCAACACGCGGTCAAAAAACTCCATGGGGTTGGCATTCATCCGCGCGCGCCACTGCGCCTGGCTTGCTTGAACAATCCGGGGGGGAGGTCCAAAGGAACCATGATTAAGATAGGTCACCCCGGGCGGAAACTGCCATTCCTCCGCCACCATTAAAGGGTTCAAACTGGCCATGATCTGTGTCACGCGGGGATGATCCACGGAAAAAAAGCGGTGCGACTAAAACTCGTATTTGCGAAACGACTGAATTCCCAACCACATCACGCCCAAGGTGGCCGCCAGCATGAGCAGCAAATTGACACCCTGCGAGAGGATAATCGCCGACGTGCCCCCCAGCCAGGTGATCCAGGAATCTGGCTGAAAGGCCATGATGCCCCGTTCGCGAATGATCCAGAGCTGGCAGGGGATGGCGGCAATCAGCACAATCAACAGGATATAACTGGCGCTGATTACTAGATTGAGCGTCCCGCCAAAGCCGGCGGCGATTTTAGAAGGGGACTCTTCGCGCAGATCGGGCATGATCGCCCCTAGTCCCACCGCCAATCCCGCCAAGCCCCAACAAAGCTGCAAGCAGGACAATTGGTGCAACAGCATCAACCACTGGGGCAAATCCAACATCCAATCGCTAAATCCGATCAGTAGCGCGCAGGGAATCCAGGACCCCAAGGAGGCGAATAAAAACTTGGCCATTAAGATCGCCCCCCGATCCACGGGGAGCAAATTTAAGATCCAAAATCGCTGTCCCTCCAGACTGATCATGGGATAAATAAAGCGGGTGGTAAACGTGCTGAGGATCAGTCCCACCACCGCCAAATTTAAAAAACCGATCAGTGCTGAATATTCACGCTCGTAGGGAAATCGCCGCAAATTGAGCAAATACAGCACCAACAATCCAAAAAACAACACCACTTGCAGCCATTGCAGGGGATCGCGGTGAAAGATTCGCCATTCCTTGTGAATCAATACCCGCAAATCCCTGGGAAAAAACCACAGCCAGCGCGACCGCCGCCACGGGTTGGGCTGCCGCGCGGACGGCGCAAATTTTCCCCGCGCGCCGGGCATGACTTGCAGCTTTTGATAGGCCTCCCGCACCAGCGGTCCCGCCAGATACGCCGCCACCAAATTTGTCATAAGCGCGTTGGAAATCAATACCCCCAAAAAGAGCAGGCTTTCCGACCAAGGTTGCGTGGCCAGGTCCAGTTCGGACTGTTGATTCTGGGCGTTGATCAAGCCCGCGCTTAACCAATAACTGGGCAAAAACCGCTGTTCGGTGTATTGCAATCGCTCTCCCAGATTGGCCCACCACGCGCGGGAGGTAAAATCCTGCTGGTCCACGGCCAGGGCAGACCAACTGACCCAAACCAAATAACCAAGAAAGATGGCGATCGCCCCCACCAAGACTAGCATCCGCCGCCGTGGCAAAAAATAGACCACCAACACGCAGACCAAAGCGCCGCAGCCCACGGGTATGTATAAAAACGAGACTAAAAATGGGAGCATAAGCGCGTAATAATACCACGGTGCATCCGTCGAGACCCCCGCCGCCACCAGCATCGGCGTGCTGGTCAACAAAAACCCCCAACCGGTAAACCAGATGGTTTCTTGGTATTTGTGGTGAAAGATGGCGTTTCCCGAGAGGGGTTGCGTTAATAGCCACCGCATTTCCGTCGAACGAAACAGCCCCCCATACATGATTAGCCCCGACGATATCGTTAACATCATCATCAGGGCGCTAAAATAGGTATTAAAGATGCTGGGCTTTAAATCGCCAAAGTTCGCTAAAAACACAAAGCCTTCGTGAAATAGCACATACAGTCCGATCCAAAAGCTGATGCTCAGCACGACGATCAGGGATAACCGCAGACGCGAAGTTTTGATTTTGTGCCAGATTGCGGCGCGCAACTGGCTGAGCCGCAAGCGGGAAAGCAGCGTATGTTCGGCGCGTAGTGATAGTCCCGCGCCAGCCTGGGCCAGTTCCGTGTCAAAGGGCGTCCGCCGGGCCGCGGCGGCATCCGGGGGAACGCTGTTCGCGGCTGGCGGGTCCAGGCTCATGCGGGGGGCGTGGGATCGGCGGTATTAGACACGGGTAAATCGCGATTGGCGATAAATCGCAAAAACAACTCTTCCAGGTTGAGCGTGTCCTGGGGCGCGGTTTGCCGCAGTTGGTCCAGGGTGCCGGTAAATCGCAATCGGCCTCCATCAATAATACCAATTCTGCTGGCAATTTGCTCGGCCACGCCCAGGGAATGCGTGGACATCAGGACGCTTTTACCGGCGGCGGCCATCTCGCCTAGTAAAATTCGAACCAGCCGCGCGCTGCGCGGGTCCAGGCCGACCATTGGCTCATCCACGATCAGGACCGCCGGATCATGCAGCAGGGCCGCGGCAAAGGCGACCCGTTGTTTCATGCCGTGGGAGTAGCTCTCGGCCAGTTCATCCAAAAAATTGCTTAATTCAAACCGTTCGGTCAGTTCCGCGACGCGGCTGGCGATTTTACCGCGGTCGAGCGCGTGAACCTCTCCCACAAACCACAAAAATTCCCGTCCGGTAAGCTTGTCATACAGGTAAGGCTCATCCGGGACATAGCCGACCAATTGATGCGCCTGGCGGGTCTGGGTGACAATATCATATCCGCAAATGCGGATCGTGCCGGCGGTGGGGCGCAATAAACCCACCAGCATTTTGATGGTGGTGGTTTTGCCAGCTCCGTTTGGGCCTAAATAGGCCAGCAATTCTCCGGGGTAAACGTTTAAGTTTAACCCGGATACGGCGACCTTGGAGCCATAACTGCGATAGACGTCCAGCAGTTCGATCATGATTGTAATGCCGCAAAGTTGCCGCCGGACGATTCCGCGGGAGACGGAAATGGAGGGGGGAACTGTTTGTTCCGTTCGCCATCCCCCGCGGTAAAGCGCCGCTTAATCTCCCACATCCGATTCTAAAAAGCGGGCCAGTTTATAAAAATCGCTTGTCGGAGAAATATACCGCACGACCGTGACCAGAGTTTCCGGATTGACCAACTGTTCAAAAGGGACATAGTTCAGGTCCAACTGGCCGCTGACGCTGACCATCACGCCATTAAGCCGTTGTTCCACCAAAGCCCGGTAGGCCCCCACGCCCAACTGGCTTCCCAGCATGGCGTCAAAGGCGTGCGGCCGGGCGCAGCGGACTTCGTAACCCAGTTGCATGCCGTTGACCTTGCGGGTTTTGCCGGTTTGCTTTTTAAACTCATCCGCGACAAGCTTACTAAACATCTTGCCCAGGTTGATTTCGGCAATGCTGATATGTCCGTGGTCGTCGCGACCGACCCCTTGCAAATATTTTTGGGGCAAAAGCTCGGCCAGGCCCTCGGCCATGACGATCACGCCGTATTGCTTGCCTTCGACTTCTTCGCGCAGCCGCATGGTCTTGATGATGCGGTTGACGACTTCATCCACATTCATGACAAAGCGGGTTTTGGTTTCGCCCGTTTTGGGGTCGGTCACTTGTTCCGTCGCCCGAAATTTACCGTGGATATCCTCGACGCTGATCACTAGCGACGCCTCGCCGGCGATGGCCGCTCCATAGGCCAGCCAACCCGCCGAACGGCCCATGGTTTCGCACAAAAAATACGCGCGCCCCGCCTCGGCGTCGTACAATAAGTTGCGAATCTCGCTGGCGAGCGTCTCTACCGCCGTAAAATAGCCAAACGTAAAATCAATCCCCGTATAGTCGTTATCGATGGTCTTGGGCAGGTGGACGACGGGGATCCGCCGCGCGTCGGCGGGGAGTCGATCCTGGAAGAGCTTAAATTTATTCGCCGTTTTAAGCGTGTCGTCGCCGCCAATGCTAATCAGGCAATCAATACCTAGCGAACACATCCCCTCATAGACGGTGCGCAGGGGTTTGACCCGTTCGGGATCATCCAGGTGGCTGGGATGGGAAACATTCTTGCCGGGGTTGGTCCGGGCGGTGCCGATCATGATCCCCTGGGAATTCCGCGTCCGCCGCAGCATTTTTTGGTCAATGACGATGTAATCCTGCCCCTGCACCAGCGGCCGTTCCGGTCCAAATTCAACCAAGCTGGAATACCCATGCAGAATCCCCACCACGTCGATGCCATTGCGTAAAAAAGAGATCGCGGCGGCGGAAATAACGGCATTGGCGGCTGGAGCCGGCCCACCGGCAAAAAGGATGCCGACACGACGAAACGGAGCTGCAATACGGGGAGGGCGTTTAAGGGTGGTGATATCGCTGGCCATGGGAGCTGTCAAAAAGGAGCGTGAGGGGGTGGAAAAGACCTGAATTTTAGCAATTCCAGGGAGCTTTTGCTACGCCTGCGCGGGAGGCGAGAGACGGAGACGGGAGGGTGGGTAGGGCTGAGCCTTAGCGAATACCCAGTTGATAGCAAAATGGGAGTTATCCAAGCTCTGAGTCAACCCATGATATCACTGAGGAAGGGGTTACAAGACTAAGATAACCCATTTTGTTGAAGGCTCATGAGGTTTAGTGCATGGCTATGAGGATAGTTTCATAATCATACAGCAAAAAAGCCCCTGGCTACAACGGTTTAGCCAGGGGCTGTAACACGGCATGGATACTCTACATTCTAAATCATTTTGACTACCGACCCTGCCGCCACCAAATTCCACACCCCGCGATCACCAACCCCGCCAACATCCAGCTTGACGGTTCGGGGATAAATCCCACGGTGATGTTATCCAGCAATACACCATCAAAGTCATTGCTTTCGACCAAGGTGATCTTGTTAAAGGGATCCGTGTCGGTCACGCCGATGAATAAGCGATTATTAAACGCCAAACCAGGGCCAAATGTCCCCACGGGGACGGTTTTGGAGGATGCGGTCACGGTATTTTCCAGGATCAGGCTCAGTGTGTTAGCATCACTATCACCGACGTTTGTCGCGTAAAAGCCAAAGCCCGTGACAGGCTTATTTAGGGCAAACCAGTCGGGAATACCAGGTTCGGTGGCGGAGGCCGGTCCCGCGTCCAGTAAGCTATTCGTTCCGCTCACAGCCAAAGCCGCAAATGCCGCGACAAAATTCACATCGGACTGAGCGGTCGCGCCCGTGCCAGGGAAAGTTAGGGTGGGATCCAGCGAAAAACCGGGATAGCTTTCCAGGTCATCCACGCCAAACAGCGCCAGCGCGGAGGTAAAGCTGCTGTTGGCCACGGCGGGCGTCACGGGACCGGCATCGGTTCCCAGATATAGTGTTTGGCAAAAACCGTCACAGGGGGCAAACACCAAGCAACAGAACGCAAAAAGACAAATGCCAAAACGGCGTAACACGGCGGGTGTGTGGCTCATGAGCAAATCTCCGGGGGGAATATCCAAGGTGGGGCAAAAACTCTTAGAGATAGTGTAATTTAGGCCGTTGGGGGAAACAACGGGCTGCAAACCCGCCGCGAGGGGTGTTTGGGGACAATTTGCCCGTCCCGCCGCTGCTTCTTAGAGGTTAGCCAGCAAAATATGGCCTACGCCCTCTCAGAAATTATCGGGGGAGGACAAAATGGGGCGAACTGCCGATACGGGATCACACATCCAGGTCCAGCGATCTCTCCCGTGCATTAACCCAAGAGTTCCCGTTCGACAAATTTGGTATCGATGGTTCCGCTGGCAAAGGCGGCGTTGCTGAGGATTTCTTGTTGTAGGGGGATGGTGGTAGCGATCCCTTCGATTTTCATCTCGCGCAATGCCCGTAGCGTGGTTTGAATGGCTTGCGCTCGGGTGGGCTGGTAGACAATCAGTTTGCCAATCATCGAGTCATAATAGGGGCTGACCGTGTAGCCGCTATAGGCATGCGAATCCCAACGCACTCCCGGACCACCAGGGGGGATCAGTTGGGTGATTTTACCGGGAGAAGGTTGGAAATTTTTTGCGGGATCCTCGGCGTTGATTCGACATTCGATCACCGCCCCGCGCGGTTGGACTTCTTCCTGGGTAAAGGGAAGTTTTTCTCCCGCGGCGACCATGATTTGAAGTTTGATCAAATCGACTCCGGTCAGTAATTCGGTCACCGGGTGTTCGACCTGAATCCGCGCGTTCACCTCGATAAAGTAAAAATTCCCCTGCTGATCGACGATAAATTCGACCGTGCCCGCATTGGTATATCCGGCGGTCCGCGCCAGATTGACCGCGGCGTCGCACATGGCCTGTCGGACGGCGGGATCCAGGCGGCTCGAAGGGCTTTCCTCGATCAATTTTTGATGCCGGCGCTGGGTGGAACAATCGCGCTCATACAGATGCAGAACATTGCCGTGCTGGTCGGCGATGATTTGCACCTCGACATGGCGGGGTTTTTCGATATAGCGCTCCAGGTAAATTCCCGCGTTGCCAAAGGCGGCCTGCGCCTCGGCGCTGGCTTGCTGGATCGCGCTTTTGAGGGTGAGATCGTTGCTGGCGACACGCATGCCGCGCCCACCCCCTCCGGCGGTCGCCTTGATCAAGACCGGAAAGCCGATCTCCCGCGCGACACGCACCGCCTCTTGTTCGTCGGTGATCAGGCCATCGCTGCCGGGAACCACCGGCACATTCGCCTGCCGCGCCAGTTTGCGGGCGGAATTTTTATCCCCCAATTTGGCCATCGCCTCGGGCGTGGGGCCAATAAAACCGATCTGGCAAGCGCGGCACACTTCGTTAAAGTGGGCGTTTTCGGATAAAAAACCAAAGCCCGGATGAATCGCCTGGACATCGCCAATTTCGGCGGCGCTGATGACTCGATCAATCTTTAAATATGATTCAGCCGCCTTGGGGCCGCCGATGCAATACGCCTCGTCCGCCAGGGTCAAATAATGTGCGCCGCGGTCGGCTTCGCTGTAAACCGCCACCGATTCAATCCCCAGTTCGCGGCAAGCGCGGATCACACGCAGGGCAATTTCTCCGCGATTGGCAATAAGTATGCGTTTAAACATAGGAGCTGGATAAAAGTATCAAGGAATCCCGGGTCGTCGCCGCCCCCCTGGGCCCATTTCGGGCGCGGTTGGGGCCGTTTGCGATCTTCTTTACCGACAGAATGGCAATCCATCCCCGCGACTTAGCCCGGGGAAAGTTTGAATAATGGCTGGCCAAATTCGACCGGTTGGCCATTTTCCACCAAGATCGCCGTGACTTGTCCCGTCACTTCGGCGGGTATCTGGTTAAAGACCTTCATCGCCTCAATAATGCAGACCACGGTTTCCGCGCCAATATGATCCCCAATTTTGACATAGTTGGGAGATTCGGGATTGGGACGCGAATAATATGTCCCGACCATCGGGCTTTTGATGACGATCTGGTTGGCGTCATCAGGGGGGGCGGATGAGGCGGCAGGCTTGCTTGCAGCCGCGGGAGCCGGGGCGGGAACCGAGGACATGGCCAGGGGGGGCGCGACCGTGCCGCTGACTTGGGGTTCATACCCCCGCCGCAAGCGGACCCGTTGCTCTCCTTGCTTAAGATCAATTTCCGAAAGATCGTGTTCCTTCATCAGTTCCACTAATCGGCGAACTTTTTTTACGTCAAAAATATCGCCCTGGCCCGCACCGGAATTCGTCATGAATCGCCTCCGCAAAAGTTCCCGGCATTGGTCTCAGCTAGCTGAATACCCAAAAAAGCCGTTCCCGAGGTATGAAGGGGAAAATGCTGTGAAATTGCCCATTATTCACAACTATTCTTGTAAAAAAGCCAGATTATACTCACTTTTGGCAATTTACGTAACCCAAGCCGCCCGTGTTGAATTCCAACTTTTTGGTAAAGTGCTGAGCACTTCATGTCCGTCTTTGGTCACCAAAACGTCGTCTTCTAACCGCACGCCGCCAAATCCCGGCAAATATATTCCCGGTTCCACGGTGACGATCATCCCTGGTTCTAAAATTTGGGTGGAGGTGGTGTTAAAACGTGGCATTTCATGGACATCCAGACCTATGCCATGACCCAGGCCATGCCCAAAATACTTGCCAAATCCAGCTGCGGCGATGGAGTTTCGCGCGGCGGCGTCGACGACGGAACATTCGACCCCGGGGCGAATTTTGGCGATGGCCGCTTTTTGTGCCGCCAGGACCGCGCGATAAATTTTTTCCAATTTGGGGTGAGTCTTGCCGGTAATGACAATTCGCGTCAGATCGCTGACATAACGATTGGCCCGCGCTCCCCAATCGACCAATAGCAGCGGATTTTCGCCTAATTTGGCATGGCTAGCACGCCCATGCGGCAAAGCCGCGCGAGGTCCGACAGCCACGATCGGCTCAAAACTATGACCGCTGCCACCGCGATTGCGAATTGCCTGCTCGAGTTGATGGGCAAAATCGATTTCCCGCTCGTCCGGGGAAAGTTTATCTAAACACGAGACAAAGGCCTCTTCGGCGATTTTTACCGCCTGGCGAATCTCGCGGATTTCCTGGGCATCCTTAACAGCGCGCAGGTTTTCAATGAGGGCGTGGGTACTGACCCAGTCTAGCTTTCCTTTGAGGTTTTCATCGATTCGCTCCCGCAGGCCCACGGTCATGGTGTCGGCCTCGCAGCCGCAGGACCGAATCCCTAGTTTTTTGAGGGTGCGCGCAACCGCCTGATCCATCGTCTGGGTCCCGCGACCGGTTTTGCGGACTACCAACTCCAAATTGGGACATTCATCCGCCAATTGGGTGACAAAGCGGGAGTCTGTAATCAAAATTTCGCGTTGCGGATCAAGAAAAAGGATCGAATCCTCGCCGGTAAACCCGGTTAACCAATGAACGTTGGTTTCGCGCTGCACCAACAAGCTGGGGATTTTTTCTTTGTGCAGGGATTTGCGCAACAATTCCCGGCGGCGGGCAAAACGATCGGTCATAGTTAAAATCGAGGCGGCGTAAATGGGAGGTGGCGATTCATACGATTACGTGGGCTTAGCATAGCACATTTTTAGCGAATTTGGCCACCAAAAGGCTAAAACCAACTCTCCCGGCGGAAAATTGACCTAATTTTACCCCGGAAGAGAAATCCGACAGATACGCGCTTGTATATATTTGATTATATTCTATACAGTATGCTGGCTAAGCAATTCCGGGTCATGACGTAGAATTGCAAGTGTGCATGGGATACGCCAGTAGGTAAAGCGGGGGCAGTGATGGTAACCCGCGCAGCATTTTTGTGAAATTATGTCAACTTCGCGCGTGGGGGACTTTCCAGAGGCGGAAAGAGCGGGAGGCACCATCAAACTCTGGTGGTGGCTCTTGGTGGGGAGTTATTTGGTCGGCCAAGCCGCGTTGGCGGTTATTTTATGGAAAATTGTCGCGGGGCGCGAGTTTAGCCATGACACCGCCGACTATCTAAAATATCTGGCCGATCCCTGGATGTTGCTCAAACCCGTTTCCGACCATGACACCGTGGGGGGGCGGATCGCTTCCCCCTTGTTGCCGGTGGTGATCTCTCCGTTGATATACGCGCAACGCATTTTAGGAATAAATACGTTTTTGGCTCTGCGTGGCACGATGATCATCTGCGCCACGATAGGCATGGGGATCGGTTGGGGGCTGGCCCTGCGGGATTATGGAGTACCACGCGGTTGGCGGCAATCTTCCTTGATGTGGCTTCTCTGGGCGTTGCCGGTCTGCTGGTTGGCGACTAGTTTAATGTCCCAGGATGACGCTATTGCCGCTGCCTGGTCGGGTCTCGCACTATGGGCATGGCGGCGGCACGGACCCATCGCTAGCCTGCATGTGGCGGGTCTAGGCATGTTTTGCGCTAAACCATTTCTAGTTCTTATTTTCTTGCCTTTATGGCTGGCCACGCCTGGCAAGCGCTGGACGTTGTTTCTGTATGGGACGATTTGGGTGGCGTCGTGGGTGGCCTTGATTGCCTGGCGGGATAGCGGGCTAGCCAGTTTTGGGCATTCCGTCCACCCTACCATGAGCGGCAATCTGTGTTCCATTTGGTGGATTTTGGCCGGCTATTCCACTCCCCAGGCCGCTCATGATTTTCGGATCTTGGCAAAACAACTGGGGTCATATTTGACATTGATCGTGTTGGGTGGCTGGACTGTGGCTGGATTATCCCGTCCGGTCCCGGTACCCCGGGGCGTGGTCATTACTTATTGCCTGTTTTTTGTGGCATTTGTGGGGATGATGCCCGAATATGAATTGTGGTACATGCCCTGGTTGATTTATGTGCTTTGGGAGGTGGCGCGGCGGGGGGATTATGCAACCTGTCTGGTGGGGTGGTCGCACAGCGCCTGGGGATATGCCTACAAGCTTCTTTATGCCTGCGATCATCGAATCTTTAATAAAGCGCTTCCGTCTCCGCTGCAAACCTGGTATGCCCGGACGGTGGACTGGGATTTGCGGTTACCATTAGTCATCTGCGCCGCGGCCACGATACTTTCGGCGTTGTGGTTGGCGTGGAGGTTATGGCGTACCCCTCCAGCAGCGGGGGCCTTATCAATGAAGTAAATTAACTAAAATGATATATTTGAATTTAATCATCATGGCTGTGGCTTTTTAGCAAGTGTTTTTCAGTAAGTCGCGGCTGCCCTGGGAAATGTGTGGTGGATTGCGCGAGAGCAAATAGGTGCAATCCATACTGGCCTAATCTTTTGTTGTTGCTTATTTTCCCCGTCTCCCGCTGATCAGCGGGCAGTTTTAGCCATCGGCATATTCGTAACGCCAACGTATAGCCTGGTAAGTATTTTTGCATCGGAGGCGGGTTAAATGGGGGCGTCCCGTGCGGGTAATACAGTAGTCATCGTGATTTGAGATATGGCATAAAAAATACCACAAGTTGCACTGGCGTAGTAACTTGCATCAATTTAGAATGTGCTTGTGAATAGTTTCACTAACCCTGATCGGGGAAAGTGTCAGCGATCATGAAAACGCTCGGCAAAAAATTACAACTCGGCGCTGTCAGCTACCTCAACACCAAGCCCCTTATCGAGGGACTGGCAGAACTAGCCCCTTACGCCAATTTGCAGTTGGATTATCCCAGCCGCTTGGCGGATCGCCTGGCCCGGGGGGAGCTTGACGTGGCTCTGATCCCCTCGGTCGAGTATTTTCAAAATCCCGCTTATCGGATTATCTCGGATGCGTGCATTGGTTGCCGGGGACCGGTCCTGAGTGTCAAGCTATTTAGTCGGGTGCCCATGGATCAGATCCGCACACTGGCCCTGGATGAAGGATCGCGCACCAGTGCCGCATTGACTAAAATTCTCTTGTGGCAGCGGTTTGGCATAAGGCCGCGGTTGCAACCCTTGCCGGTTATGGCGGGCTTGGCCGATGCCGACACCGATGCCGTCCTGCTCATCGGTGATCGCGCGATTTTTTCCCCAAGTGGCAAATTTGCCGAAGTTTGGGACTTAGGGGATGAATGGTGCCGTTGGGCGGAGCTACCCTTTGTGTTTGCCATGTGGGTGGCACGGCCTGAGATCGACACCACCGAAATCACCACTGCGCTAGAGTTAGCCCGTGACCGGGGGGTCGCCCAGTTGGGTCAAATTGCCCTCCGTGAAGCGGCGACGCTGGGGATGACCGTTCCACAGTGTCATAGTTATTTGCGGGACAACCTGTATTTCTACCTTGGCCCGCGCGAAGCGCGCGGCTTGGCCCTTTTTTATCAGCATGCGCAAGCGTTGGGCTTGGCGCCCGCGGGAGTCAACCTTGTCCGCCATGATTACGAAACTGTTGGATAAATCAATCGCGGGAGAACGGCTAACTCCGGCCGAGGGGTTGCAGCTCTTGCAGTCGCACGACCTAACGGCATTAGGGCAGGCGGCTGACGCAGTCACGCGCCGCCTGCATCCAGAAGACTTTCGAACCTACAATATCGACCGCAATATCAACTACACCAATATTTGCACGGCGGTTTGTGATTTTTGTGCTTTTTATCGTACTCCCCGACATGCCGAAGGATATGTATTAGACCGTCAGACACTATTGCAAAAAGTCCGGGAAACCGCCGAGTTGGGGGGGGATCAAATCCTGATGCAAGGAGGCTTGCACCCGGATTTTAAGCTGGAGTGGTACGAAGAATTATTATCGGATATCAAGCGAGAGTTTCCCCAGATTAACGTGCATGGCTTTAGCCCGCCCGAGATCCATCACTTTACCAAAGTCAGCAAGCTCCCCTTGCGGGAGGTGCTAACCCGGTTAAAGGCCGCGGGACTGGGAAGCCTGCCCGGCGGTGGGGCCGAGATTTTGGTCGATCGCGTCCGCGCTGCGATCACCCGCGGCAAAGTCATGACCGAAGATTGGCTGAATGTGAACCGCGTTTGGCACGAATTAGGGGGGCGCAGCACGGCCACCATGATGTTTGGACATGTCGAGACTTTGGCCGAGCGCATCGAACATTTAGAACGGTTGCGGCAACTCCAGGACGAAACCGGCGGCTTTACCGCGTTTATTTGCTGGACTTTTCAGCCGGAACATACGGATATGGCTCATCTGCCCCCGGCAGGAGGTTTTGAATATCTCAAGACCCAGGCGGTCGCGCGGTTGTATCTGGACAACTTTGCCAATATTCAGTCAAGTTGGGTCACCCAGGGGCTAAAAGTCGGGCAACTGGCGTTGCTGTACGGAGCAAACGACATGGGGAGCCTGATGATTGAGGAAAACGTGGTTTCAGCCGCGGGGACGGTGCATTATCTGAGCCTTAATCAAATGCGCGACGCTATCCGCGAGGTGGGGTACATCCCCCGCCGGCGAAATGTCTTTTATGAATTGCTGCCTGAGCCGGCTGATTCCGCCGCTTATGATGTCCCGGCTTACCAAGCGGTTTCGGTCCAACAACAAACGGCCCAGCAGGCTGCCCAGCAAATCCTCGACCCAAAATTGGCCCGGGCAAATGACCTGCTGCGGGTGGTCAACCAGGCTTAATGGGGTGGTAGGCAATTTTGGGTTAAATAAAGCCGCCGATGGCATCGGCGGAATGGAGACAGGAGGTAGGAGACGGGAGGAAAAAATTTGGATTTTGGTCTTTTTTGGTCAAAACAACGGGATTACCGACCCACATTGCTGGACCAGCCAGCGGTGGGACACGTTCTAAGCTACCTTTACGTTTGCGGAAAATCTCTTTGCCCCCGCTCCCTTTCATCGGTATGATACTCTTGGCAGATTTTGCCAATTCTATCATCGGGGGGCTTATCGCACTTTTGGGGGAAAGGATTTTGCATGGATCGGCGCATGTTCTTAAAGTCCAGCGGTTTGGGATTATCGTTGGCCGCCCAGGGGGGATTACTGGCAAGCGGGGGGGCCGCAGAAAAAACTATCGCGGTCAAAGCCCACGCCCTGGCCAAGGAAAAAGTGCCTCGGGTCGGCCTGATCGGCTGTGGCTGGTATGGCAAATGCGATCTGCTGCGGTTGATCCAAGTCACTCCCGTGGATGTGGTGTCGCTGTGCGATGTCGATAGCGAGATGTTGTCCAAGGCGGCGGAAATTGTGGCCAGCCGTCAACTGAGCAAAAAGCAGCCGGTCAAATATTCTGATTATCGCGAGATGCTAAATGAGCGGGATTTGGACATTGTGCTGATTGCCACCCCCGACCACTGGCATGCCCTCCCCGCGATTGCCGCCATCGAGGCCGGAGCGGACCTCTACTTGCAAAAGCCGATCAGCGTCGATATAGCCGAAGGAAAAGCCATCCTGGACGCCGCGCGTAAGCATCAACGCGTGGTGCAGATCGGCACGCAGCGCCGCAGCACGCCGCATTTGATCGATGCCCGCAATAAAGTTATTCGCGAGGGAAAACTGGGAAAGATTGGCCTGGTGGAAGTCTACTGCTATTACCACATGCGCACCCGCGATAATCCCCCGGATGCCGCGCCTCCCGCGAATTTGGATTATGAAATGTGGACCGGCCCAGCCCCGCTGCGTCCCTATAACAAATTGGTGCACCCGATCAGTTGGCGCGCCTTTAACGAGTACGGCAATGGCATCGTGGGCGATATGTGCATTCACATGCTGGACACTGTCCGGTGGCTGTTGGATCTGGGCTGGCCGGAAACTGTTTCTTCCCAAGGGGGAATCCTGATGGATAAGGCCAGTAAAGCCAACATTACCGACACCCAGACCGCCACTTTTAACTTTCCGGAATTTCCCGTCGTCTGGACGCATCGGACCTGGGGCGATCCGCCCGACCCGGAATATCCCTGGGGCTTGACCATTTATGGCGACAAGGGAACGTTGCGGGCCAGCGTGCACAAGTTTGACTTTAAACCCCACGGCGGCGGCGAAGCCCTGCATCAAGATGTCAAAATGGAGTTAGAGGAATACCCCGAGGATAAAACCGAAGAACGTCTGGAACAGCACGTCGCGCCGGCGATCCGGGGCCACATGCGGAATTTGCTGGACTGCATTGACAGCCGCAAGCCGCCAGTCGCCGATATCGAGCAGGGTTACATCTCCACCGCCAGTTGCATCATGGCCAATTTGGCGCTGGATGTGGGCCGGACGTTGCACTGGGACGCCGACCAGCATCAGTTCAAAAACGACGACGCGGCCAACGCGCGGCTCCGTCGGCCGTATCGCGCCCCGTGGGTGCATCCCGCGGAAACTGGATAATCCAACTAAGCACGGGCCTCTCGCCGGCAAAGAATCACGCATGTCCCTTGCTGGGCGGCAATCGCAAAGGGACAAAACATTTTTTAAATTTGAGAAACGACCATGCGCTCGACTCGTCAAGCCTTTACCTTGGTGGAATTGCTAGTGGTGATTGCCATTATCGGCATTCTGGTGGCGTTATTGTTGCCCGCGATCCAGGCCGCGCGCGAGTCCGCCCGCCGCACCGAATGCCTGAATAACTTGCGTAATATCGGCATCGCCTACCAAAACCACGAAAGCGCCAACAAGTTCTTTCCCACCGGGGGCTGGGGGTGGTTGTGGACCGGCGACGCCGACCGCGGTTACGACGTGGCCCAGCCCGGTGGTTGGGCGTATAACATTTTGGACTATACCGAGGCCAAAAACATTCGCCAATTGGGTAAAAGCCTGACCGGAGCGGCCAAGAACAACGCCAATACCGAAGCGATAAAATCCTCTGTCCCTTTATATCTGTGTCCCACCCGTCGCACTAAAACCGTATTTCCCAATAAGCTGGGCGGAGGCCGCAACTGGAATAACACCCCGTTGGTGGCCCGCAGCGATTACGCGTCCAACGCTGGCACCCGCAGCGAGAATCAATCCGGCGATGGCCCCGGCAGCCTGAACGACGCGGAGAATTTCTTTAAGAACAATTGGCGCGACACCCAGACTAAATCCGACGGCTTATCGTATGTCCGCTCCCGCGTGCGGACCAAGGCGATCACCGACGGTCTCAGCAAAACCATCGCCGTCGGCGAAAAATACCTCGACCCCCGTTACTACGAAACCGGCGACGACGGCGCCGACAACGAGCATTGCTTTACCGGGTGGAATAACGATATGTATCGCACGGTAAACAACAAAGCCGAAAGCGATCCGGTCTCTGACTATAGCATATTCAGTGGCAATCCCTATAACCGCTTTGGCGGACCGCATACTTCCTCGTGGAATTGCGTCCTGGCCGATGCCGCCACCATTCAGCTTTCGTTTGAAACAAATTTTAACGTTATCAAGGCGCTGGCGGGGCGGGCCGATGGCAAAATTTTTACCCTGCCCAAGTAATCGTTCTTATTCAATCGGCGTCCGCCGCGGTTAACGCAGCGCCCGCACGATCCAATAGGATTTGCTTGGTTCGATTTGCAGATTTTTAAACCAATCGCCCAGGTGTTCCTCATACCAGTTGGGCATTTTGGTCACGAGCAACAATTCTCCACCGGGACGGAGCGCTGTGCGGGCCGCCAGCACAAATTTGCGGGCGATTTCATAATTGGCGTAATAGGGCGGGTTGGCCAACACCAGATCGAACCGCCCCGCGTCCGTGAGCAGCAATTTAGCGGACAATTCCGTTGAAATGCCCGTTAAACTGTTCTTTGCCGCACCAGCCAATACGCACTGGACCGCCCGGGCCGCGGAATCCACGGCCAGAATTTGGACATTTTCCTCACGGGCCGCCGCGGCCAGACTGGCTATACCCGAACCGCAGCCCAAATCCAGCACCCGCATGCCCGGCATGATGTGCATGGCGTTAAGCAATTGGCGACAGCCGGGATCTATCTTGCGATGGGCAAAAACTCCCGGTCGTGTGACGGCGGTTAGCAACCGTTCTCCATCGCGAAAGACGACATCCGCCGAATAGTTTTTGACTTTTTTAAGCGGGCGATCCTTGCTCGCAAGGTACACAGTCCCTTTTTTTGTCGCGCGGCGGGTGACTTTGACAAACAGGGCGTCGATCACTTCCGCTAGCCAGGTGTCACGGGGATTATCGGTTGCGGCGATCAGCTTTCCCCCCACTTGCAAGGCTTGATGCGCGGCCTGCAGTTCCTCCCGGGCAAATTCGCTCTCCCCCTTGGCCGAGAGGGGCAACGCTACCAGATCACAGTTCTGCTCCGCGAAGTCCGCCAGGCAGACCACATTGACGCGCGATCCCGCCGCGCTCAATGACGCGCGGGCCAACTCAAACGGATGCAAATCATAAAAATGGCACGTGACTGCGGCCTCCGGCCAGTGACTTGCCGCCGCCTGGGCCAGTTGTCCCCGCCCCAAGCTGGTGCAGAGCAGTCGCGTGGCGGCCACTTCCGGCAAAAGATCGATGAGCAGTTGCTCGGAGGGAAGCGGGGGAAGCGGCCGATCGGGGGAAGCTGATTCGCGGGAACGTTTCATGTACGGGCGTGCCGGGATTTATTGAGAAAGAAGGGACAAAAGCTACCGATCGACTGGGAATGGTGAAAAAATTTATTCGCTCGGGGAGTTTCCCGGCAGGCGGTGGCCCAGCTTGTCCCGTTTGGTGGCCAAATATTTGGCGTTATGTTCGTGGATCGTGGGGAGAATCGCCACCTGATCGACCACTTCCAAATCAAAACCGCCATAGATAAAGGCGTCGGTCTTTTTGGGATTATTGGTCAGCAGGCGCACTTTGCGCAGGCCCAGGTCCTTTAAGAGTTGGATGCCGACGCCGTAGTCGCGGGGATCGGCTTTAAAGCCCAGGGCCAGGTTGGCTTCGACGGTGTCGAGTCCCTGGTCTTGTAGGGCGTAGGCCTTTAGCTTTTCCATCAGCCCGATGCCGCGTCCTTCTTGTGGCAAATAAACCAGAACGCCGACTCCCTCGCTGGCGATTTGCGCCAGAGCCAGATGCAGTTGGTCTCCGCAATCACAGCGCATCGAGTCGAGCAAATCGCCGGTAAAGCAGGACGAATGCAGCCGCACCAGGGGGGCTTCGACCGAGGTCAGGTCCCCCATGGCCAAGACAAGCGGTTGCTGCGATTCAAACTTGACTCCGTAGCCAATGATGCGAAAACGACCGTGGCGGGTTGGCAGATCGGCCTCGGCCAGGCGATAGACCAGTTTTTCGCGCAGGCGGCGAAAGCGAATGAGATCCTCGATCGTGATGATCGGCATGTCATATTGTTTGGCCAATTCGGTTAACTGCTCGCGGTTAGCACGATTGCCTGTTTCATCTAAAATTTCGCACAGGACCGCCGCGGGAGCCAGGTCGGCCAGGCGGGCCAAATCGACGCCAGCCTCGGTATGCCCCGCCCGGCGCAGCACGCCCCCTTCTTTGGCCAAGAGGGGAAAGAGATGCCCTGGCCGGACAAAATCCGCCGGCACGCTGGCGGGATTGAGGATTTGCTGGATCGTGGTGGCTCGTTCGGCCGCAGTGATCCCCGTTCTGGTTGAACGGTGATCCACCGGCACCGTATAACTAGTCCCCAGGGGGGTGGTGTTGGCATCCACCATCGGCGGCAGCTTCAGCCGTTCGGCCACATCCGGCAAGATTGGCATGCAAAGCTGCCCCTTGCCATGCGTGATCATAAAATTGACAATCTCCGGTGTCACCTTTTCGGCCGCGCAAATAAAATCCCCCTCATTTTCGCGGTCTTCCGCATCCAGCACAATGACCACCCGCCCGGCGCGCATGGCCTCCAGAGCGGCATCGACAGAAGCAATTCTTAGAGGCATAACCACAATTTTTTGCTATGTTAAGGGGAAACTTGGCCTGGAATGATTGCCAGCGGCGATAAAATCAAGTGCGGTGAGTTTTGCCGTTGGCCCCTATGATTATAGTGTGCCCGGCTCGTTTCGCAGAGGAGTCGCATGCCACCTAAAACTTTCCCCCCTCCGCCAATTGACAAGACCAAACCATGCCTATCCTGGATCGCGCCGAATACATCGAGCAGGCTTATCTGTTTCGGATTTTAGCCGACAGAATGGAGCAGCAATTGGCCACCCAAGAATTACTGGCCAGCGTGCGGCATGAACTGTTGGCAAGCACGAATTTGCCGCTGGCGATTGATTTTTTGTCAGCGGAACTCCGGTTAACGGGCTTTTTCGCACCCGCCATGCGCAAGCTGGCCCATTATTTTACCCCTTTTCAGACATTTTGCGTGGCGGAGGCCGAGCGTGAACGGGGTAAATTTGACTTAAACCAGGCACTAGTGATTTTGGCCCGGGAAGCGGGGTATCGCGCGGAAAATCCTAGCCGCCAGGGGCTATTTTTGTTTCAGTTGGAATGCCTGTGCCGCAATCGCTTAAACTATGACCGGGGCTTGACGGCCGTTGCCGATGACCCCTTTTATGACGCCGCGTGGCGGGATTGGCTGATCTTTGTGCGGCGCCAGGTCGGATTTATCGATCTGGCCGATTTGATTTACGAACGAAGCGAGTTTGCCCGCCAAGAGCGGCTCCGACGAGGCGTGGAACAAACCGAGGATGATATCCCGGCGCCGCTTTTTGGCGAAAAGGAGGGGCGCATCGCCGCCGCCAATCGCCGCCGGGACCCGCTCTTACTGTTTGCGGCGCTGCATCGGCATTTGGGTTATCCCGCGGTGCCGGTCCCCAATTTTCATGATCGCGCGCCGGATTTATTGCCAGCGCTTGTGCGGCGCATCGAGCGGCTGGAAAGCCGGATTAAAATGTTGGACGAGGAACAATAAGGAACGTTTGATCTGAGCAAGTTTTATGTCAAGCCCGACAGGCCTCCCCCCAGCGATTTGGACAACTGGCTCACTCAATAATCCAAAAATGATTGAGCCTGATGAACTGTCGTGGGTGTGTTATTTCTTGCTAAACCCGGCATTGCCTAACAGCGCAAAGCAGTCCTTGCCCCCCAATTTAATCGTCAGTGTTTTGTGGCCAGGGGGGATCTCCACGACAATTTGTTTTGCGGCGGCGGTCCGATTAAAGTCGGTGGGGTCGCGCCAGTGAGGTTGGCCATCCAATAAGATCTCGTAAGGGCCGACGCCTTGCCAGCCATCGCACAGTCCAATGACCGCCGTGAATTTACGCCATTCGGGCCGTAGTTCAAAGGTTAACTCCGACCCGGTCTTGACGCCCACGCCCGAGTTAAACCGATAACCCCGAAAGACCAACGGCTGGTCATCGGTCCGTTTGCCGTTTTCCCATTTGGCTTGGTCATCGGGCAGCTTTTGGGGTTTGACGCTGGCGAGTGGAATTTCCGGCGCCAGGGGTTGGCCGGATGCGGGCAGATCGGTAATCAAGGGTCCGACTTGAATTTTATCTATCACCACTCCGGCCTGGTGTCCCCCCCGATCTTCTGGGATGAACGCCAAATTCAACTTTCCTGTTTGGCCTAAAATTTCTCCCAAGCTCCACTCGCGCGTGACGTATTCGCCGCGCCGCGCGTCCCGCTCGCCAGTCTGGATGTTGCCATTCATGGCGGAGTCGAGGTTTTGTTCGCCAAATTTTAGGCCCACTTGGTGTTTGCGTCCGCCATCTCCATCATGCGCCGCCGTTATTTCCACCCGGCCATGCAATAAATTGAGGGGAACCGCGCGTGATAAAATTAATTGGGCTTTTTGGTCGTGATCCAACGGCACCAGGGCAAATCGCCACCCCTGTTCCGTCCAAGTGGGACGCAAACTGATTTTAGTCCGATCAGCCTCCGCCACGGTAAAACCCCGCAGGGAAGGAATCCAATCCTCCAACGGTTCGGCGGTGGTGCGCAGTTGCGCTGGATCGATTTCGACTGTCGGCCAAAGCCAGTTGACTTGATCCCGGATATCATACGGATCGGCTCCATTGGGTCGATTTTCATGCGCCTGATCAACCACCAAGACCAGGTTTTGCGCGCCTTCGATCGAGAGCGGCCCGATCCGCACGGCAGGTTGATTGCCCCGTAAAAAATCGCTCTCCCACAAGACCGGCCCGGTGGGGGAGTCGCGCCGCACCGAGACCTTTGCGCAGCCGCCAGTTCCCACGCCGGGGTCCAGGCCCACCCATGCCGAGAAACTTTTGCATCCCGCTGGCAGCGCGTGCTGCAAAATCGTTCCCGCGTGCGTGCCATATCCCCACTCGGCCATCAGGTCGCCACAGCGCAGTTCCTGCCCCGTGGCGCTGGCGTCAATTTGCACCGGCCACCGCCGCGCGGCGGATAACGTGTAGGTCACTTGCATCGGCAAGAGGCTCAGGGGGATCTCGTTTGGTTTGCGCCAGCTAACCGCGCGAATTCTTTCTGGCGCGATTTTCAAGGTTTGAGTGGTCCAATTTGGCCGCAGGTTCAGCAACTCTTGCTCGCGCTCGGGTTCGCGGTGGCGACGAATCACTTCCCGCCCCGCGGACAAGATGGCTCCGCGCGAGGTGCGAATTCGAATCACCCCCGGCTGTTGCGGCTGGCCATTCCATAACCCTTCAGCCAGGTAGTCGGTTTCCGTTCCCGCCGTGGGCCAGGTGGCCCCCCGCAACTGCGCAAATTCCACATGGACCAGCCCGGATTCGGTCAGGCAGTCCAGCCCGGTCTCGCGAAAGCGCAGCGCCTTGGCCAACAGTTGGCGTCCGTCCATTAGCTCTACCTGGCCCGGTTGTGACCGGCTGGGCCGGGCGTTACCCATCCACACGCGTCGAATCGCGGCGGGGCGGATTTGGCAGGCCAGGGGGGGAATATCCCCCTGGGCGCCGGGGCCTTCCAGGGTGGCCACCACCAGCGCGGGTTGGCTGCCATTTTCAGCCGGAGGTACCCATCGGCTTAATCGCGCGGGCAGCAGGTCGCCATTGGTCATTTCTACCCAAGCGCCCGACGCAGGCTGCCAACTGACAGGCAGAACCAGGACGTTTCGCAAAAAATTATCGGGGTTGCCATGATCCCGGTTGTCAAATTTTACATACAAGTCATTGCCCGCAAAAAAAGGGGTGATCCCCGCGGCGGTGGTGCGCTCACCGTTTTTGGTCCAGCCCTCGTAGCGTATATCGTCGGCGCGGAGGATGGCGGGAGATCGTGGGAAAGTGGTAAATAAATGACTTCCCTCCAAAATCAACCACAAAATTCCTAATTGACGCAACCCACGGTTGGCTATTTTGGCGACGCGGGGCAAAACTTGGCTGCAAAGATCACACAAGCGTGGCATAATGCAAATACGTCAAAAGGAATAAAAAGCCGAATTTTGTGTCGTCCGCGTCAATTTCCCGCGAAGGCACATGGTTGTATGACCCCCGCCCAGGCGGCGTTACGCGGCTTCCTTCCAATTATACCAAGCCTGCCCACGCGATGAACGCCAAATCCCCCAACCTGCTCAGCCCCCAATTGCTCGCCCAATTAGAACGGCTGGAGCTAACCACGCGTAAAATCTTTCGTGGCCGGATGAAAGGGGAGCGGCGCAGCAAGCGCAAGGGGCAAAGCGTGGAGTTTGCCGATTTTCGCAACTACGTGCCGGGGGATGATCCCCGGTTTATTGACTGGAACACGTATGCCCGGTTGGATAAGCTCTTTTTGAAAATGTTTTTAGAAGAAGAGGACCTGCACTTTTTTTGTTTGATTGACGATAGCCAGTCGATGGATTTTGGCGAGCCGAATAAGCTGGAATACGCCAAGCAACTGGCCGCCGCGCTGGGCTTTATCGGCCTGACACGGACGGATCGCGTAAAAATAGAGACCCTCAGCCAGGGACTGCGCGTACCCGCGCCGGTGTTGCGTGGGCGAAAATCATTGTGGCGAATGTGTGAACAACTGGAAAACTACCAGCCCGCGGCGCGGGTTGGCATGGCCGCGGGAATAAAAAACTTTTGTCTGCGCAATCCGGGCAAGGGGATTTTAGTCATTATCAGTGATTTATTGGATAAAGCGGGGTACGAATCCGCGCTCCGTTACCTCACCGCCCGGGAACTGGACGTGTATGTTATTCAGGTGCTCTCCACCGCCGAAGTGGAGCCGGATTTGGCGGGTGATTTGCGTTTGGTGGACTGTGAAGACGCCGAGGAGGCCGAAATTACCGTTAGTGCCCCTTTGCTTGCCCGTTATAAACAAACCTTGGCTGGATTTATCGAAGGGGCGCGTGCTTTTTGCACCAAACGGGGAATGACCTACATGCTGGCCCGGACTGATCTCAGCGTGTCCGATCTGGTGGTGAAGTATCTCCGTCAACGGGGCTTGGTCCGCTAAATTTACCTTTTATCTCCTTATTTTTGCCTCCCGTCTCCCGTCTCCCTTCTCCCTTCTCCCGCCTCCAACCTCCCACGCTTACGATTATGTTTTTTCCCATGCTGGCTTGGTGGCAGTGGCTGATACTGGGGCTGATTCCCCCGGCGATTGTCGCCTTGTACTTTCTCAAGCTCCGTCGCCAACCGCTTTCCGTCCCCAGCACGCTGTTATGGCGCAAGGCAATCGAAGACCTGCATGTGAATAGCTTTTGGCAACGTTTGCGGCAAAGCCTGTTACTGTATCTGCAAGTCCTGTTTGTCTTGATGTTGATCTTTGTGCTATTGCGGCCAAGTTGGAACACACGGCAAAGCGTGGACGAGCGGGTCATTTTTTTAATCGATAATTCCGCCAGCATGGGAGGGACCGATCAAAACCCCAACCGGCTGGCCCAGGCCAAGGAATTGGCCATCGCGCGGGTGAATTCGTTGGGCTATAACGCGGTGGGGATGGTGCTCAGCTTTTCGGACAGTTCCCGCGTGGAGCAAAGTTTTACCGGCAATAAATCCCTCCTGCGCCAAGCCATCGAAAAGATCCAACCCACGCAACGGCGGACAAATATCCATGAGGCATTAAAACAAGCGGCGGGGCTGGTTAATCCCGGCGGCGGGGAAGAGTCCCCAGGCACGGATGACGCCACCCCCCTGGCCGCCACCGCCACGGCCATCATTTATAGCGACGGGCGTTTTCCCCCGGTGCAGGGTTTTACCCTGGGAAACTTGCGCCCCATTTACGTCCCCGTGGGCAAACCCACCGCCAAGAATCTAGCCATTACGCAGTTTAGTCTACGGCAAAACGAAGAACGCCCCGCCGAGCAACAGGCGTTTGCCCGGATCGAAAATTTTGGCAAGCAACCAACGACGGTGACCCTGCAGTTATTGCTGGATGGAAAATTGTGGGACAAATCCGAGCTAAGCCTGAACCCCACGGCCAGCCAGGGGGCGGTATTCAACTTGCAGGGCGTTACCGAGGGTGAATTGGAACTGCGCATTACCAATCGAGACGATTTGGCCGTGGATGACCGGGCGTTTGCGGTGCTGCAAGCCACCCAGCCGATTCAGGTGCTTTTAGTCAGCGCGGGAAATCCCGATCTTGAACGCGCGCTCAGCACCAAAGCCGTGCAAAAGTTGGCGCGGGTCCGGACACAGCGGCCAGCCTTTTTGCAACAGCCCGAGTATCAGCAGGGAGCCTTGGCCGGTAGTTGGGATTTGATAATTTATGACGGTTGCCAGCCCCCCCAACTTCCCCGAGGCAACACGCTGTTTTGGGGATCGGTCCCCCCCATTGGCTGGCAAACCGGCCCGGTCGTAAATGCGCCCCAGGTTATTGACGTGGATCGGATTCATCCCCTTTCCCAAAATTTAGACCTGCAAGAAGTCTTAATCGCCACGGCGCGTCCCCTGACTCCCCCCGCGGGGGCGACGCGGCTGATCGATAGCAATCAAGGTGTGCTGGCGGCGATAGCCCCGCGCGGGGGCTTTGAGGATTACGTGATTAGCGTGCCGTTGAGCGCGGCGGGGGAAGGTTATAACACCAACTGGCATCTCAAGGCCAGCTTTCCCCTCGTCCTGCAAAACGCCATGCAATATTTTCATGGGGGGGGCCCCTTGGCCGAATCGCTTAGCGTGCAGCCGGGCCAAACGATCGAACTCCGCCAGGAAGGAGCGCGGGAATTAACCATTCTCTCTCCGGCCGGAGCGGCCACCACGGTCCTCCTGAGTCCGCAAAGCACATTCCCCTACAGCGCCACATCGACCACCGGCATCTATCAGGCCCAGGTTGCCGGAAAAACAGTCCAGAAATTTGCGGTGAACCTGTTTGACAGTTTAGAAAGTAACCTGGCCCCCGTCCCCGACGGCGGCGTGCAAATTGGTTTTAACGACATTCCACCAGCCGAAAGCTGGCAGTTGGGCGAGAGCAATTTTTGGAAATGGCTGCTCTTAGCCGGGTTGGTGCTGCTGTTGGCCGAATGGTACGTGTACAACCGGCGGGTGTATGTGTAAAGTCACATTTTAACGGCAGGTTTGATTCCGTTAGGCCGGATGGGATCGGCTACTTCCGCCTGCTGTGGAAGATTCTCGGCGGCCCGCGCTAGATTTCGCAACATGCCGGCAAAAACAAAGAGATGCAGCGGATAAATCCCATACCAATACAGCAACCCCGCCAGTCCCAAGGGATCAAAAATCGCTGTTTGCCGAATGGTGCTCCCGTCGCTACCAGGAGTAACTTCAAATTCCAGCCAGCCGCGGCCTGGCATTTTCATTTCGGCTTGCAGCCGCAGGCGTTTATTTGGTTCAAAAATCTCGACACGCCAAAAATCAAGAGCTTCTCCAACATGCAGGTTCTCGGGATCGCGCCTCCCGCGGCGCACGCCCACGCCTCCGCAAAGTAAATCGAGAAATCCGCGCAGGTTCCATAGCCAATTTCCATAATACCAGCCGGTGGCGCCCCCGATGCGACGAATGGGCGTAAACGCTTGGGCGGGGGGGACCGAGACCGTGATCGTCCGAGAATCCACCAGCCGCGATCCATAGCGGTTTCCCCCCCAACTTTGGGGATTGCCGGCCGCTGACAAGGCATCCGACCAGCGCGTTTCGGCAAATTCCTGATCTTCATTTACCAGCGCCCGCGCGATGGCGTCCCGGACAGGGCGAGGACGGATGGCAAAAACGGATTCGGCCAGGTTATTGGAGACCAGCGTCGGATTGCGTAAACTTTCCACCAGCTTGCGTCCAACCCGGGCATAGAGCGGGGTCACCAATCCCAACCACAAACTTGACAAGTAGGGGGTTAAAAAAGGGACCGGGATCATCCAGCGCGTTAGCCCCCGTTGCCGGGCGTATTCATGCATGATGTCTCCATAAGATACCTGCTGGGGGCCGCCAATTTCAAAAATTTGCGATGCTGAATCGGGAATATCCAAGGCGGCAATTAAATATGCCAGCAAGTCCTCGATGGCGATCGGCTGCGCCTTCACGCGCACCCAGCGGGGACAGATCATGATTGGCAATCGTTCGACCAGGGAGCGAATCATCTCAAAGGACAAACTGCCCGAACCTATCACAATCGAAGCGCGAAACTCGATCACATGGGCGTGGTGGGCCCGCAAAATATCCCCGGTCTCTTGGCGACTACGCAGATGTTTAGAGAGATGTTCGTCGGGATTGCCCAAGCCTCCTAGGTAGATAATTCTTTTCACTCCCGCTTTTGCGGCGGCTTGGGCAAAATTTTGCGCGGCGATGCGATCTTGTGATTCAAAGTCGCCGTGATCCCCCATCGAATGCACCAAATAGTAGGCGATGTCAATTCCCTCAAAGGCTCTTTCCAATGACCCCGGATCAAAGACATCCCCTTCCACGACACTTATCGTATCGTTGACCCTCTCACTCAAGGCGGCAGGCCGACGGGTGAGGCACCTGACATGACGATTGGATTTTTCTAAAAGTGTAAGTAACCGCCCTCCCACATACCCCGTGGCCCCGGTCAATAAAATCATCTTGCGGTTCCATTCCATTAAATACAGTGTATCCTCGCCGGTGCTCCATCCACGCATGATTGATAGGCACAATACGTCGTCCATCCACCATGAGCGGGCAAATACTGTGAGTATGAGCAAAGAGGATGATCTACTTAATCCAAACCAAGCCTCTGACCTGATATTAATAACATTCTTATCGACCCAAAGCGATAAGGACTCTCATCAAAAAAGAGGGATGGGGCAGGACTTCCACGCCCCCCAGCCAATTGTGATGAAAAAACAGGCGAATCCCTGAACGTTGGGAGAAATCCTTCGCCCAGGTTCTCCAGAATGGGAAATATTTACACAGTAAAAAAACTGTTCGCCAGTCCGTCACGCTTACGATCAAACGATCTCCTTCGCCACGCAGCGCGACGGGCCGGCCGGCAATTATCGCGTCGATACGGCCGGCCAAAACTACTTTGGGTATTGCCCCGCTTCCCCCGTGCGGATCTTCATGGTTCCATTCAAAATCCATTCCGCATGTTCCACCCCGGTGCCGGTACCGCTGGGGATTTTTACGTGTAGATCCACAAACTCGTACGAAATTTCCGCTTTTCTACCGGTCAAACGATCATACAATCCAATAGCCAAGTCCGGCCAATTTGTGGTGTGTTCCGCCGACATAGATTCTCCAGTAAAATCTGAAAAGTTGGATTATGGCAAAGTCAAAGATGCTCTTTCGCGGGATGCTGATCAACAAACCAGATTGGATGTTGATCAGTCACCCCAGGTTATGGCGTATGGTATAGGTTAGAACTGCCGATGAATGGCATGTAAACCGATTACTGGGGAAGAAGCACCGCATCAATGACATGGATCACGCCATTCGAGCAAAGAATGTCGGTTTTGGCGACATTCGCGCTATCAACTTTCACTCCGGCTTTGGTGTCGATTTTTAAGTTTTGACCCTGGACCGATTTTGCGGTTTGCAACTTGACAACATCAGCGGCCAGCACTTTGCCGGCAACCACGTGGTACGTCAAAATTCCCTGCAATTTTGCCAGATTTTCCGGCTTTAGCAATTCCTGCACGGTCGCGCTGGGGAGTTTTGCAAACGCCTCGTCGGTAGGCGCAAACACCGTAAATGGTCCCGCTCCCTTCAGTGTCTCCACCAAGCCCGCGGCCTTGACCGCGGTAACCAAGGTGTTAAACGATCCCGCCGCAACCGCTGTCTCCACTATGTCGTGCATCTGTTTCGATTCCTATGAAAATGTCCTGACTCGGTACAATTTGCCCGCACTCTTGATACTGTGAAGAGCAAGCATACTTAACACCTAAGGACGGAATATTTGGTGTTTTAGGGAAACTCACGTGGTTGTCCCCGGCTACCGGCGGAGTGTGCAAACTGTTGGGCCTGGTTCGCGTCATGGAAACGAAATCTTGCCCACGTGCCGATGATTCTTTTCGGATTGCGGAGATGCCTCATTTTGGCATGGGCTTTAGTCAAGTCATCGATTTAGTGCTTCTGTAAGTTGTGTGCTGGGGGTTGTGCGAATGCCCCAGCGTGCTGCTGCCGGGTTGAGCGCGGCCGTGGCGATGTTGAAGGCGATTCCCGCCTCGCCGCCGACCTGGTAGGCCCCGGAGTTGTAATCAACCGCGTCAAACCCGCCAAACTGGCGTACCCGCGCGGTCAGGCCAAAGGTGATCGCGTCCCCAAACCCGGCGGAAGCGTTGGTCAGGCGGGTAAACCAATCCCCCTGGGAGGGGTCGGTCAGGGCGTAGTAGCGGAATTGCAGGCCCGCGTACAACGCGCTGCCGGCTTGGCCCGGATTGGCCAGGGCATCCACAAAGTTATTGCGGGCCTGATAGGCCGTGTCAAACCACCTGCCCGCGACCCCCCACGGATCGCGGGAATCTTGGGGCCTACTCCCGGCCGCCGTAAAGCTCCACTCGATGAGCCGGATTTCCCCCTGGGGAGATGTCCGCAGGCGTTCCAGAAAGCCCGTGATTTCGGCGGAATGTCCCGTGTTGGCGGTGAGAATGTCGTCCGCCAGGGGCTGGACGCCCAATTCCCGCACATTGACAATCAGCGGAGTCCAAACGACATCGGGGAGCGGCATGCCGCTGTTCCCTCCGGCTTCGGCGGCATGAATCTCTTGGGCGGCGGAGAGGCTGGTGGCGAGCGCCTGATCAAGCGTTTCCCGGGCGGAGCGGGAGGTTTCGGTTACCAACAAGCCCTTTTGGACTAGATCGGCGTTGATGAGCGTAATATTGCGGTCGCGGGTCGCCGTGGCGCTGGCCACTTGGGTGTCATATTCCTTTTGGGCTTGGCCCGGTTGGCCATTTTGACCGGCGGCCAGTACGTAATCGGCATTGCCCAGCGCGGCCTGTTGGGCGGCGTAGGGATTCCCCGCCAGTTGGCTATTGGCGGGGAGGGGGGCGGTAAGATTTTTCCAACTGGTCGCCAGATCGAGCGTCAGATCGCGCTCCTCGGCAAAGATAGATTGAAGGGTGGAATGGCATAGAGATAACGTTGCGTGCTGGTTAATGCTCATCACGCGGATGCCAACCTCTTTCCAGGTCGTAAATGAGAGCAATGTAATTTAAGATATGACGAATAGGCAATTCGCGTTGTTTTTTACTGATTTTACCCACTTTCCATTCCTTATTCGTCACAGAATCCCATAACCACCATGTGGCTATATTCTGATTTTTGGGATCTTTGGAACCACCCCTAAACAAGGTAGGGATAACACAGTCTTTGGGTATCTGTAATCGCCCCACTTTGTAAACTATGTCTCGATCCACGTATTTATCCCAATAGAAAAACGTGAAATAGCTTTCCTTCTTAGAGACAATTTCTTCAAGATCGGTAATTGACCGATGATAAAACCCGGGCAAAACCCTGATTAAATTACCGAAAAACGGGAGTTTATTTGCGCATTGCACATAAGCGTAACCCCGACTGGTTTTAATTTCCAGTACGTCACCGATCAAAAGATTGCGTTGGGAGATTGGCCTTTTTGGCATGACTAGAACCCTGGATAGCTGATTAGCTTAAGGAGTTCATTGCCATACGCCAGCATGCGAGTGGAAAGGCGTGTGCCTCTATAAATATTATCTAGAGTGCCAGTGCCATTTACTGTTCGTCCATGGTGCTGTATGAGTGCCTGTTCAATGGCATAGGCTTGTCGCGGTGTGAGATTGTCTGCGCCAAAGATTTTTTCGCCAGCGATCCCCGTTCTATTTAGCGCTGTCCTAGCGCGTTGGGGAAAAGTTCGTGTGGAACCACTATCCGCAATACCGACATATAGCACTTGGCCCGTGATCCGATCCCTCGATTCATACACGCACGCGTTATGCGCCCAGACGGACCAGCCCCAGTCGAGTTCTCCGACGAAGTAGGTATGATAATCGGCGACGCGGAGGTTGTAAACCGTGGCCCATTCGCCGGTGTTTTTTACCGATTCGACAGATTGCGTTACTCCATTATGGCTGCCCAACTTGTCGCCAGGTTGCAAATCCCGCGCATTTGTCCAGCCCTTGTCCGGCAAGCCGGACCCAACCCCTCCGCCGACCACCCAGAACGGGTGTTCGGCCGTGGTGCGGACGGTTTTGCCCGCTACGCGTAGTTCCCAAATACATTCCCGTCCCTCAAATACCTCCTCCACGCGTTTGTAAACCACCGGCCCGTGTGGGTCGCTCTCATTCCGCGTGGCGACAAAATCGTCTTCGCGGATTTGCTCGATGAAGCGGCCCCCTAGATTTGTCAACAGCGGCGTCCCCGCCGCGAAGCAGGCTTTACTGGCCCTCCAGGAGCTGGCGGCGGATTCGCCGATGGTCAGGAGACCGCCGACGATGTCGCCGTTGGACATTTGTTGGAGTCCGCCGTAGGCGCCGACGGCGGAGCCGGAGTTGATCACCCCCTGGCGCAAAACTTCCCTCCAACCGGTGGTACACTTGCTAAACCGGGCCAGACCCATCCCCCCGGCGAGCAGCAGTTGCGAATAATCGCCGGTCGCGGTGGCGGCGCTGACTCCCTGCGTTACTCCGCCGACGGTCTGGATGCCGTTGATAATCTTGAGGCCGACCTGCCCCCATTGGGTTACCTTGTATCCGGCATTGATTAGTCCCTGCGGATTCACCAGCAGCGTGGCGATGTTAAAAACCTGTCCGGCGTAGCCGCCGATCTGGTACGCCCCGGACTTGTAATCGACGGCGTCAAAGCCGCCTAAATGACGAATTCCCGCTGTGATCCCAAAGGAAATCGTGTCGCCAAACGCGGCGCCCAGGTTGGTGATGCGGGTGAAGGCGTCCCCCTGGGACCGATCAAAGAGCGAATAATAGGTAAAGCGGGCGGCCTGGGAAAGGTAGGGGATGGCAGCTTTGTTGGTAAAGTAATGCTGTGCCGCGCCGGGAACCAGGATAAAGCTGAGCAGGGTTCTCTGGTTTTCATACGCCAGGTCGTACCATTTGCCAGCCACGCCCCAGGGATCGTTGGCTATTTGCGGCCGCGTCCGATCATGGACAAATCCCCAATGGTTGTGATTGGCCTCTCCCTGGGGATGCTGTCCCGCGGCTTTGGCCAAGGCCGCGATTTCGGCCGAGGGGCCTCCCTCTGGCGTCGGTGGCCCTGGCGGGGTCAGCGTCTCCAGGGCCAGCGGGGCAACGCCCAGAGCGGTGATCTGGACGGCAACGGGCGCCCAGGCGACGCCGGGGAGGGGGATTTCGCTTTTGCCCTCGAGCGCGGCGGTCAGGACAACGCCCGCCGCGGCCAGTCCCTGCGATAATTTGAGTTCCAGTTGTCCCCGCGCCGCGGCGGACGTTTCGGTCACGAGGCGGGACTTTTGTTCGATGTCGGCGTTGATGAGCGTGATGTTGTGGTCCCGCGTGGCCGCGGCCTGGCCCAGGTCGCTGTCATATTCCGCCTGGGCCAGGCCAGCCTGTGCGGGTTGGCCATTTTGCGCGGGGACCCCCACGATCCGCTGGTATTCCGCCTGGCCTAGATTTGCCTGATGTTGGGCGTAGGGGTTGCCCGCCAGGGCGGGATTGGCGGGGAGGGAGGCGGTAAGATTACGCCACCCGGTCGCCAGATCAATGGCCAGGTCGCGCTCCTCGGCGAAAATAGTCGCGAGCGTGGCATAGTACTGTTGATTCTGTTCCAGTCGGGCTTGCCACTCGCCCCCGGGCGTGTTGGGTTGTGGATTGGTCCCCTTCAGAAACGCCTGTTGCTGGTCGCGGTGCTTTTGCAACAGACCCGAGGCAAGATCATATTCCAAATTGACCTGGCCCTGGAGTAAATCGAACCTGGCCCGACCCTCTGCCTGGAGAAACGCGGCCCGGGCATCGGTCAGCGCCGCCCCCCGGCGGTCGTCATGATTTTGCAGGTGGTAATAGTAATCATCCGGTGCGAAGGTGAAGGGAAAATAGAGGTATTCGAGTAGCGCCTGGTCATTTGCGGCGTTCTTTTCGGCGCTGGCGACGGCGGCGCGGTATTTTTGGGTAGCGCCGCCACCCGTCCCCGGATCTCCCGCGCTGGGCGTGGCGGCGGGGCTTTGACCGCCACCGCGGAGCGCGGAGACATAGGTAAATTCCAGTTCCACGCTCCGTTTGACCAGTTCTTCTTGTTTACGCAATGATTCGGCGCGGAATTCCTGTTCCTTGTCCAGGGTTTCGACGCCAATCGCGTGGTCTTGGTCGGCTTGCCAGACAGAGAGTGATTTCCAGGCGGCGGCGATGTCGGCGTGGGTTTGCAACGTTTGCGTTTTGGCGGAGCCCCGCACCCAGGCAAGCCCGGAACTGGACCGGGTCACAAGCAGATTTGTCACCAGTTGCGCGCTGGGGGAAGCCAATTGGGGATCATTATCGAGCGATTGTAACCGCAATAATTGTTCGGCGGCCGCGGAATCGAGAAAGTCATAATAGTCGGCCGCGGCCTGGTTGGCGCGGGCGCGTTCCTGTTCCGCGAAGCCGTTACTCACCGTGCGGCGCTTATCCAGGATAAGCTTTTCGACGCGGGTCTCCTCGGTGGAGGAAGAGAGTCCCGTTGCCAATTCCTGGGCGGCAAGACGCTGCTTTAGATCACGCTCGCCGCTAGCCAGCGACAAGATGTTTTCGTCCTCGATTTTTCCTTGTTCAAGGCTGGCCTTTTCCGCGATTGTGTGATTGGCAAGGCTTAAATTCTTTTGCGCGAGGCGGGTATCGTGGGTAATTTTATAGTGATAACCCAGATAAGATGGATCGGAGGGCAGACTGGCATCGGCGGCGACACGAGCCGCGGCTATCTGAATTTCGCGTTCCAGCCGGTCGGGAGCCTGGGGAGGGATCGCGGCTACTTTCAGGTGATGAATTCTAGCGTTGGTGGCCCGGGCGGCGGAGATACCCGCCGCTAATTGGGCATAGTTGTCACTGCGGGTTTGGATCAGTTCGGCGTATGACGCGCGCGGCCCGGAAAGCGCGGAGGCGTACTCCAGGGAAGTGGATTCTTGTAATTTGTGCATTTTCATGGCCAGTTCCTCGGCGGCCAGAAGTTGCATTTCGGCATATTCGAATTTAGAGCGCGCGGAGTCCACCTCTAGCTTTTTGGCTAGCTCACCCAGGGTATTTTGGGCCGAGTCCACCCGTAGTTGGGCGATTTGAGATTCCATTTGTTGGTTGGCGGAGCGGATGCCCTGCTCGGTGGTTCGCGAGTCGGCCAGGACGTCGAGCTTGTATTCGGCATATTCGTCCGCCAGGCCATTGATCCAAGCTAATTTCGCTTGGGCATATTTGGATTGGAATATCAAATTGAGGTTCGTGGGATTTGCCGCCAGGGCACTGTTGGCCGCGGTGACTTCACTGGTAACGATCGAGGTGATAAAAGCCCACTCCGCCGCGGCGACATCCTCCTCGAACGAAGTTTCCGCTTGGCGCGCGATCATACTGTCGACGTAATTGTTTTCGGCGGTATGGAGTTCGTCGAGATAAGTAAGTTCATCCGCGGCGGAGGCGATCAAATATGCTTTTTGGGCATTACCCAGGGTGTTCGCGGCGGTTTGCGCAGCCGTTTTGACGCTTTGCAGCCAGGTTTGATTGGCGGCTTTGTTGGCCTCCAAATACCCCTCTCCCGCCTTTGACGCATCCTTAATTCGTGATTTATCAATTTCAGTCAATGCGTCGACATGTTCCGTGAGCGCGGCGCCATACGCGGAGACATGATCCAGAAATCCCTGTAGCAGGCCAGGCGTGGCGAGACTCGTGGTTGTGGGCGCGGTGACAAAGTTGGACGCCGCGGTTACGGACAGCGCCGTGCCGACCATGTACTGGAAGATCGCTTTGGTTCTTAAATCCGCAGTCACCGTGGTGCTGGCCGGGCCCAGCGCGCTTCCCGTTACTTCTTTTGTACGGCGGTCCTCGTATTCAAATTCCGCAAGGGGGGATTCTAGACTCTCCCATTCGGCGGCTAGTGCCAGCCAGGCGACATCCGCCGATATTTGGTTTTTGCGGAATGTGTCGTCCGCCGTTAAATAATCCTTGGTCAAATTCGCGTTTTCGATCTGTACGTTGATCTGCGCCGTTAGCTCCGCGGCATTCTGTTTTAGCACCCGCTGACGATTGGCGTCGGCCAGGGCGGACGCGCGGATTTTGTCGGCCTGGGCGTTGGCAAACACTTCTTCACGATTTGCTTTTGCGGAAGCCTCGGCCAATAAATAATCATTGTTTGCGCCGCGAAGGTCTTGCTGAAAATCGGCGGCGATCGTTGCGTTCGCGTAATCCAGGGCCGCGGATTGGATGGCGACTGTTTGGGTCGCGGCGGCATCCGCTAGATCGGCGACCAGGTGGCGTAGCCGGCTGGTTTCCGCGTCAGTCGCGGCATTGGCCCAGGCCCTGACCTGGGCGGGATACTCGTGAATGGTGGCCGTGGAGTAAGTGTATTCCAGTTCCGCGATCGTTTCGGAATAATCGCGGATTTTTTCGGCTAGCGCGTTGGCGGATATTTTGGACGCGTTGGCGATTCCCAACGAATGGGTGTATTGCGCCTGCGCTAGCCCGGTGGTGTGGTTTTTAAGCAAGTCGGCTAAATTCCGCTCACGTTCGGCATGGGTCGCGGTGATAAGTTCCAGCCGCCCTTGGGGAACATTTACGCCCAAGTCCAATGCCCCCGCAAAGAGGCCGGCGATTTCCAGGTTTGCCATGGCCTTGGCGATTTGGATGTTTTTATCCGCCGTCGTCACGGCGTAATCCTTGCCGCGTTGGGAAAGGTATTCCTGATGTTGTTTCCACAATAATCCGCTTGAGGCGGCAAAATTTTGACGTAAACCGTTTCCGGTGGTTTGGTAGTTTGCTTGAATGTCGCGCACTTGATTTAAAAACAACAGGCCCGCGGGTGTCGTCCAATCGACGTGATAGTAGGAATCGTGTTGATTGACTTCAATATCCCGGTCACGATCCTCGTAGAGTTTATCAAGGCTAGATTGAAAGTTTTTCTTAGCGGCGATGAAATCCGTATAATAGGCCCCGGTATCATCGAGCGTGTCGATGGAATACAAGTAAAGTTCGTGTTCGATGTCCGCTAACGGGCTGGAATTGCCACCGCCCGTCCCCGAATTAATCGTGTGGAATGTATTGTGGAATGATTCCTGTAGTCCAAACTCAGCCTGGGCGGAGTTTACCTGGATCGACCGGATTTGTTCGGCGTTGGCGGTGATGGTGGCGGTCATGCCCGCCAGAAATTCGCTAGTCAACCTCGCTTCTTCATACGCCAGGCTGGCGTCCAAGAGGCGTTCATGGCTGTCGAGTTGTTTTTCGGCGGCGTAGACGTGTTTGACATAGTTTTCCCAAGCTGGCGGATAGTTGTTGTTAGCGGCCCAGGCATCGACTTTTGTGAGGTATGCGTTCCAGACACTTGATACAAATGTCGTAAGCGATCCCTGTTCGTTTTGCGAGAAAGTTTGCTTGGCGGCCGCGGATTCCTTGACATAAGCATGTTCCGCAATCCGAATCCTCTTGTCGCGCGCCGCCGCGTCAATTTGATTTTGCTTTTCAGCCCTAGCGAATTCCAAACTGGTGGGATTACCGCCTTCGAAACGAACCTTGGCGAGTGCGATTTTGTGTGATTGATTCAGGGCGGCCAGTTCGCGTTCTAGGGATAGTTTGCGGTCGGTGAGCGCGAGGTCCTGCTCCGCCAGGAGGGCGTTATGCGAGGTAAAATAGACCTCCTCCAATTCATTTCGCGCGCGAAGGTAATTCACGTGATCGTCAAAATGGATTATTTTATATCCAGAGGATTCCACGAAGTCGTGCCCGGTGATTCGAGTGTTTCCCAGCAGAGGTATGCTCATCACCGGATGGTTGAGCGCGAACTGAATTCCGCCGAATTGCTGATTGCCATTGAGTTTAAAATCAATAAGCGTGTCAGTGGGAGCGAAGTAGTAGGGGATTCTTGGTTCAAAGACGGAACCGTTGACAACGCCATTCTCGCGCCCCAGTTGCTTGAGTTTTCCCTCTGAAAAGTTAGCCGTGACAATTCGGGGATTATCGATTCCCGCCATGGGAGCTAAGGAGGTAAAAGCGCCGCCGTTGTAACTTTTAGCCTCCAAATTCGAGAGGTTCTGGACTAGGGTCTTCCGCAATTCGATTTGCTTGACCTGAAATTCGGCGGCTTCGCGATTTGCGTCAACCGATTCCCCCAATTCGGTCAGCAACCGTTCGCGTTGCTGACTATACGTCAGATTGATTTCATCCCGCATTCCCTCGGCATGGTTCCTGATTTTTTCCAGGTTCGCTGCATGATTGTTGGCGATCTGTTTTTTCTCGAACTCGTAATTAGACTCCAGTACTTCCAGTTCGCGAACATTTAAGGCCGTGGCCTCATCAACCAACAAGTTTTGTTCATGGATGACTTTATCCGCTTGGCGGGTAACCGGCGCTTGTTGGATGGAGTTTCGCCAGTTCGTGGCCCTCTCGATCACCTCGCTCGCGACGTCCACGACTTCCCTGTATCGGGCATTGATGATTTCTTTGGCATTGAGATATTTGGCCTCGGCCTGCCTCAAATGCCATGCTTTTGTGACTTCCGCCGATTCCCGTTCGTAGGTCTCCTCGATGGTGGCATATTGCAAGTCGCGGAATTTGGACTGGAAATAGCCCAGTAATCCCGGAAATCCGTCACGACCAACCAAAAAATCATGGTTCAAACCGTTATGGGTTATGTCGGCTTGGCGGTTGATCATGGCGATTGCGTGGGCCGCGTATTGCCCCGCCAGCCAGCCATCAAACTGATTAAATGTTTCCGTAATGTCTTTGTTAAGCGCAAACCAATCATTACGATGAGTTGTAATGTTATAATCAGGCGTTAGCGAACCAAGGGCATATTTCTCCAAATAAATTTTGATACGACCTGAAATAAACAACAGGGGATTGCCTTCAAAGATGACTTTTAGTTCCTCAAAACGCGCCTGTACACGCGCCTGAAGCGAATCATCGCTTTCAATATCTGGCACCAAGACGGCCTGTTCAAACGGCGCGCGATCGCCCGCGGGAATATCATTCTGAATCAGGTTATTGGCATTCTGGACCGCGTTTCGGTCTCTTTCCCGATCAGCAACTAAGTCCTGCATGTCAGTCAGATATTGCTGATAATAAGGCTGAAGAAATGAATTTACGCTGTAACCGCCGTCCCCATTGGCGCCGTAGTGAGAGTTCGCGTTGGCAATCTCGTTTTCTAACTCCGTATGATTCAAATCGCGAAAACTGTCGATGCCAAGCAATGATAATTCCGGCAAAGAAAAGTCGGGGCCGTAACCTTGGTCGGGACCGAACTTTAAGTCCGTGACGATCGGCGCTGGAGGTGTCGGCAACTCGGGGATTTGTGGGATTTTCCAAGGTTCCGGCAAACCGAGGGGAATCAGCGATTGTGTCGCCAGGACAGTCGATAAATGTGTGTTGCTGGAGGACATCAAGCCGTTATACGCCGGAACCAAAACATTGTTAATGTAATTCGTCAAAGCGGTCTGGTATGCGCCGGTGGCCGTCCGCAGGGTTGCGTCCGCGGTGGTGATCAGCGACTGCAAATTACTGGCAATTTCCGTTAGCGAAAATTGCGCTCCGGTCGTGGCGGCTTTTGCCTGGGTGTTGTACTGCCGGCGCAATTCATCCAATTGATCTTGGACAGAGTGCCCGCCAGTGGCGACGCCGGGCGATTCGGTGTGTATGAAAGTTACCGTGCTCCATAGCGCCGATTCTTGATCGCGAGGTCGTATACCGATGACAATTCTGCCCAGGGGCAAATCCGCCGGGGCATAGGTAAACTCGCCATAGGCCGCGAACGTTGCGTCGGCCAGGCCATCTTGATTGGTGTCGACGATTAAATCCACGCTTTGTCCTGCGGCCAGCCCCGTGACTTTCCCATTTAGCGTGGGTTGGGAAATAAACGGAAACGTTCCCCCTGCGCCAGTTACATTTAAGCTCTCAATTCTTCGCGCGCCGTCCGCGGGTTGGGAGTTTGGGGCACCGGATACCGTTTGCCAGGCGCTAAATTGATAAGTTAAACCAACTTTTTCGCGTATTCGGAGTTTTAGCGGGATATTCGCGACGGTTTGATATTGACTGTCTTGAATACGGAACTTTCCCGTGGAGTCGGCAAAGGTCTGGATCTCGGGCTTACCGTCGTTGTTTGTGTCGATTTCAATGGTTTGCCAACCCTTTTGGGCCTGTTGGGTGATAACTTCCCCCCGAATATCAAGTTGTACCGCCGATCCATTCGCCAGTTGGGATGGAAAAGTAAGGTTATCCGCCCGTAATAATTGTGGGGCGACCGTGGCCGCGACCGTGAATGTAAGCGCGCGAGTCACATACATACCCTGACTATCCGTGACACGGATTGTCAAAACTGCCGTACCGGGCATTGTCGCGCTGGGTGTGATAGTTAATACGCCCGTTGCGGGATCAATTTGCGGCGCGGAACTAAATATCGCGGAGTTAGAATTACCCGTGATTGCGAAGAGCAGTTCGGTGTCGGAATCGCGACGGTCGTCAAAATAATGATACAGACTTACTTGTGAAGCGCTGTCACCCGTAGCGGCTATCAGTTTTGGCAACTCAAAGCTAACTGGGGGAGAACCATTCAACGAAACTTTGAAGTATGCATCCGCGCTTAATCCCACGTCGTTATACGCTCGCACGCGCAACGTGGCCTGGGCGTACGTATTTGCCTGTAGAAAATTTTGGAATCCTGAAAAATCGCCATTTAAAACCAAACGATCCGTGATCCGATTGACATCCGGTGAAATCGAAACTACCCCAAAATGCTCCAGGTGATCGATTTCGAGCACATATCGTAGGATTTGGCTCGGATGGGTAAAGTAATCACGCAGATTCAAAGTAAGGCTGGGGGTGTTTTCCGATATCTCCAGGGGGATCGCATCCCCAGGCGCGAGTCCGCCGGGACCCGTGGCCGACACAATTCGATCCGGGGGCTGGGAACCAAGATAACCGTCCACGGCGGAATAATCACCGCCATTGACTTGGGCGCTACGGTCATAATCCCCCAGCAATCTGGCGTAATGAGGGGGCAGGACGCTGCCAAAAGCGGAATCAATTGGCGAGTAATCAGCCCCATCAACTCTAAAATCAAAATTTCCATCTCCGCTATAGGTATAAACCATGATTACATCTTCAGCCCGTAACTCGGATATTCCCGGGAACAGAGGGCGGAAATTTAAATTATCCTCAAATGTAATAATCGGCGCGCCGGGACTTGAATCAAAAAATTCATTAAGGAACAGCGCGCCTGCGGTCAAAGCTGGGTTAATCAAGCCGGGCGCTTCAATAAACATCCCGCCAAAGCTGAGCATATCAAAGACTTTATTAAATACTGTTTGGCCTGCTTGGCTGGACGCGGCCCGGACGATCAGATTGTTATTCCTCGTATTCAAGAAGCCGTTGTAGACGGTTTCCTCCGGCGTACTGTGTTGTGAATCAATTTCTAAGTCAATTGTGTTCAGCGCTAGGACTTCATTGCCTCGAAATGCCATTTCCACGATCCCGAATTTATTGATCGTTAGATTGTCCAGATAATCGCTGCCGCCGAGGATCACCTTGGAAACGAAAGGACGCCCGGGATCGGCTGGGTTCCCTCTTCCCGCGACAAAAATAGATAATTTGTCCTCGGTCTCGGAATCGGGAGAGGTGGAACAAGCGAAATAAGAATACCCCTCCAGGTTGCGCCATGTCGTGTTAGCGGGTGTGTGTGCCCAATCGTCGATAAACAGGCTTCCCGAACCATTCTTGGTGACGAGAAATTCGCCCCCGTTCGATTCCAACTCCAAGGTATGCGATCCTTCGCTGGTTACCACGAATGAAAAATTGCCACGTGTGATTTTTACCGCTCCCAGACCCGAAGTGTTAACAAAATCGAGGGTGCTTTTTGCGGTTAACTGGACCGCCATGTTGACCGTATCATTCCCAAAAGCGAAACTCTCGAACAGGATGCGATCATTTGTGCTAACCGAGATAATGTCATTTCCATGTCCTCCGGCAATCGAGTCATTTCCCGGACTCCCCACGATATTGTCATCGCCTCCCCGTCCATCCACTGAAATGTTCCAGGCCTGCGCATGGCTGCCCGCCAATCCACTTAAATCAATCGTCTCGGAGTCCTCGCTACCCAGTATGACTAAACCCGCCAAAGTGGACGGGTCGAGGGGCGTCGGGTCGGTATTTGACTTGGTAATCCATTGTCCGTTCACAAGAAGTGTGGGTGTTGGATTAGAACCCCCAATCGCCAAATGTAGGCTATTATCCGTGTCCGCCATCCGAATAGTCAGCAGATCATTGACGATCGAGTGGGAGTACATTAAGTGCCGAGGTTCCAGCGATTCCAAAGAGATCCGCCGGGAGAATTTTTCGCGGCGTGAAATCGCGTTACGGCTAACTGTGACGGCATTAAGCCGCCGACGAAGACTGCAAGGCACGCAAGCCATGATGTATGTCCAGCTTCCGTGGCAAAGTCCACAACTAAAGGAAAGAAACACATGATCGGAGTATCTTCCAACTGACAGAATACCTACTCGCCCGGCATGGCTCGCAATTCCACTATCCCCATATCAAACACCGCCGGGGAATCTATCCGCTTTTCAAACTTCGGAAAATAACCATGAATGTTAAAACTGGCCGTGGGTCGTTAACGCATTTTCATTTATTAATTTGGAGAAAACTTTGACATTTTAACGCTGTCACACCATGCCGTCAATAAATTACTGGAAAAAGAATTTCATTAAGAACGGACAATTTTCTTGAGTTCCCAAATCGGGATAACGCTATCCGGGTAAATTCTCGACCGAGCCGGATTAATTAAGGGCCGAAAACACGATCTGCCCGGGCGTAAATGATAAGGCCAAAAATAAAGAAGCCTGTCAAATCGCCACCAACGGGCTATAGATTCTCAAAATTTATAGACGGGCTAATTTAAGAGTATCACGAGAGAATTTGTGCTCGCGATTAGATCGAGAAAACGTTACGTCAGAAACCCCCACTGCAAAATGCGCTGCGACCAAACACGGAATCGGGTAGTTTTACATCGTCAACCGTTCCCGCAACCAGCGTTTTTCCCAGCAATTCCACAGGTGACGATAAGTGTACATTTGTTTACCGGATGGGGAGGGATTCGAACCCACGGTAGGGGATACCTACAACGGTTTTCAAGACCGTCGCCTTAAACCACTCGGCCACCCATCCTAATCTATCCCTATTATAACTATCTCTTGACTATTCGTCACGCCGAGGTGCGGAGAGGTTCATTATGCGTGGGCCGCGGGCTTAGCGACAATCGCGGCAAGAAGCCATAAATTGTGGCTTTTACTGAAAAAAATGACGATAATCGTGGCAGTTGTCCCTGGAATGGATTTTCGTTAAGATAACTGGTCGGTTTAAGTTGCCAAGATTTCCGGTCAAGCTTGGCAATGTCTAATTTCGTATTACCAGACATTACTTTGCAAATTACAAGCGGAGCCGTAGATCATGGGTGGAATTAGCGATCGTCATCAAGAAATCAAACGCCGCCGTCATCGTCGCCAAAAGATCACGGTCTTTAAGCGTAAACTGGCCAAAGCCAGCGCGTCGGAAAAAGCGGCCATCGCCGATAAGATCCGTCGGCTGACCCCGGGCGCGGAGCAGGTCATTCTCAATCTGGGCCTGGAAAAGGTGTAGCGGACTTGCCCCAGCACTATTTTTCTGTGCTGAGTGAGTAACGATCGTAGTTCGGGCTTCCACCCGAAACCGAGGGGACTGATATCTATATTCGCTGGTCGAACGGGATCAATCGGGCCGTTGGCCTTTCCATTGATTTCTTTCCATTTGCCCAGTTCGACACTGCGCTTGCCACAATTTTCAAAAAATCACGGCTGGCATAGGTTGGGCCTTTAGCCCGCAAATAATTAAACGCACTTGGCCCACAACTGCTTGAACAATAATCTTCGCATTTTGCGAAGATTTGCAAGGTTGGTAGTGCGGAGTGGCATCCACGAATTTAGGGCTAAGGACTAAGGTCGGTATTACGTGATCTCAAACACAAACTCGTCATTGCGAAAGTCGATGCGGATGGTTGAGCCTTCCGCTATCGGCTGCCGCAGCATCTCCCGGGCCAGCGGATTTTGAATTTGCTGCTGGATCACGCGCTTGAGGGGCCGTGCTCCATAAGCGGGATCGTAACCCCGATTGGCAATCTCGCCCAAGGCGGCGGGTGTGATGTCGAGTTGTAAATGATGCTGGGCGAGTTGCTGGCGCAGGCGTTCGGCCTGGATGTCCACGATTTTGCGGATTTGAGCGGCTTTGAGTGGATGAAAGACAATGATTTCATCCACGCGATTCAAAAATTCTGGCAGAAACCTCCCCTCGAGAGCTTCCTTCACGGCGGTTTTGATTTCGTCGTCGGACCCCCCCTCACGCGAGATTTCTTGGATAATCTGGCTGCCGATATTGCTGGTCATGACGATAATGGTGTTCTTAAAGTCCACGGTGTGCCCCTGGTTGTCACTCAGGCGGCCATCATCCAGGACCTGCAATAACACGTTAAACACGTCGCGGTGGGCTTTTTCAATTTCATCCAGCAGCACGACCGAATACGGCCGCCGCCGCACCGCCTCGGTCAAAGCGCCGCCTTCCTCGTAGCCCACATAACCGGGGGGAGCGCCAATCAGGCGGCTCACGCTGTGCTTTTCCATGAACTCGCTCATGTCGATGCGGATCATAGCGTTTTCATCGTTAAATAATACCTGTGCGAGCGCTTTGCACAGTTCGGTCTTGCCCACGCCGGTAGGACCCAAAAAAATGAACGAGCCGATGGGACGATTGGGGTCTTGCAGGCCGCTGCGGCTGCGGCGGACGGCGTTGGCCACGGCTTCAACCGCTTCGTCCTGGCCGATAACGCGCTGATGCAGACGTTCTTCCAGGACCAGCAGTTTGGCCCGTTCGGTCTCTAGCATGCGGGTCACGGGAATGCCGGTCCAGGCGCTGACCACCTCGGCGATTTCCTCTGGGCCGACTTCTTTGCGCAGCAGTTTACGTCCCGCCTCGGGTTTGTCGCTGGCGGGTTTGGCCGCGGGTTTTTCGGCTTCTTCCGCTTCCAACCGGGCGCGGAGTTTTTTTCTTTCGACGTCCAATTCGTACAATTTTTGGTAGTCGGCTTCGGCGATGGGCTGGCCGCTGGATTGCTTTTCCTTGATGGCGGCGGTGGCCTGTTGAAAAGCGAGATCCAGCTTTTCCAGGTCGGCCCGCACTTTTTGCACGTCCCCCAGGCCGAGTTTTTCGGACTCCCACTGTTCGCGCAGGCTGGCCAGTTTGCGGCGGAGGGTTTGCATTTCCTCCTGGATCGCGACACGTCGTTCGCGGGCGTGTTCCTCGGTTTCCTCGGCCAGTTGTCGGTCTGCCAGTTCCAGTTGGGTGATGCGGCGCTGAATCTCGTCGATTTCCGTGGGAACGCTTTCCAGTTCCATCGCCAGGCGGCTGGTCGCCTCGTCCATCAGGTCGATCGCTTTGTCCGGTAAAAAGCGGTCCGTGATGTAACGGCTGGAAAGCTGTGCCGCGGCGACCAGCGCGCTATCCTTAATCTTGACCCCCTTATGATGTGCCTCGTAGCGGGGTTTGAGTCCGCGCAAAATGGCGATGGTGTCCTCGACGCTAGGCTCGCCCACCATGACCGGTTGAAAGCGGCGTTCCAGGGCGGCGTCTTTTTCGATGTATTTGCGATATTCGTCCAGTGTGGTCGCTCCGATGCAGCGCAGTTCGCCGCGAGCCAGAGCCGGTTTGAGCAGGTTGGCGGCGTCGTTTCCCCCTTCGGCGGCCCCCGCGCCGACGACGGTGTGTAGTTCGTCAATAAACAAGATGATCCCCCCCGCGCTGGCTTCGACCTCGCGCAAAACCGCTTTCAGCCGATCCTCAAACTCCCCGCGGTACTTGGTGCCGGCGATGAGCGCGCCCAGGTCGAGCGCGATGACGCGTTTGTTTTTCAGGCTGGAGGGGACGTCCCCCTGCACGATGCGCAGCGCTAGCCCCTCGGCAATGGCGGTTTTGCCGACGCCCGGTTCGCCAATCAGCACGGGGTTGTTTTTTGTCCGGCGGGAAAGAACCTGGATCACGCGGCGGATTTCCTGGTCGCGGCCAATAACGGGATCCAACTTTCCCGCTTGTGCCCGCTGGACCAGATCAATGCCGTATTTTTCCAGCGATTGAAATTTCCCCTCCGGGGCCTGGTCGGTCACGCGGGTGTTGCCGCGAATCGCCTGCAACCCCTTAAGAATATCTTGTTCCGTCAGGGCGTGCAGTTTCAGGATTTCCTGGGCCTTGCCCCCGGTTTTAGCAAGTCCTAACAGCAGATGCTCGGTCGAAACAAAGTCGTCCTTCATGGTCCCCGCTTCGCGCTGGGCGGTTTCCAGGACTTGCACAAATTGCGGACTAGGTTGCGGCGTGCGTCCGCCGCTGGATTGGGGCAGGTGCCGTAATTCGGCTTTGACGACGGTGGCCAATTGGTTAAGGTTGGCCCCGATTTTGTCGAGGAGCGGGCGAATGATGCCGCCATCGGTTTCCTCCAAGAGGGCCGCAAGCAAATGCAGCGGCTCAAGCTGGGGATTACCCGCGTCCGTGGCCAGTTCTTGCGCGTGCTGGACGGCTTCTTGCGATTTGATGGTAAATTTGTCAAAGCGAAATGCCATGGGATGGACCTATTGTAAAAAATTATTTCCAAAGATAGCGTTCATCGTAAGCAATGTTGTTCTTTACAAGCAGTGCCAGTAGTTCTTCTTGAAAAGATTTTTTGCGATGGTGTTCCGCTTGCTTGCGGATGTAGTTGCGGATGATAGGAATCTGCGATTCGCTGACAGTAAATGCGGAGTATCCTTCCTGCCACGCGAACTTACGTAATTTGAATTTTTCCTCGTTTAACCAACGCGAGGAGTTAGCCTTAATCCGATTTAACATTTGTGCCAAGGCCATGATGGGTTTGATGCGCAAGAGGATATGCACGTGGTCCGCTATTCCTCCAATTTCCAAGAAATTTCCTCCTTCGCTTTTAACGATACCTCCAATGTAGGCATACAGTTCGCCTTGAATTTCGCTTTTGATCAATGGGATTCGATTTTTTGTGCTAAAGACCAAGTGGTAAATTAAATTGGTGTATGTTGACATGAAAATACCTAAAAACCGCAAGGAATAGCAGCTAATAGCTCCGTAGGAGCGTGGTGCTGTAGCCAGGTGCGCAAGCACCTGGTATCGCGAGGTAATTCATCATGCAGCCCCGCTAGGGGCGATGTCAAGTTTGTTTGACGACGCCCCTGCGGGGCTATTAGATATCTTGTAAAAAGTTAACCGGTAGCTTGCGCTACCGGCTACAGCACATAGCTCCTACGGAGCAGTTTTATCGTTTGCGTAATAGGAACTTATGCGCGTAAGACCTACCCGTGCATAACTGATACGCAAACAAATTACGACTTGATAATCCGTAAAAGTAAATTTTGATGAACGATTTCCCGTTATTCTTTTACCTCAAACTCCGCATCGATGGCGTCGTCGTTCGGCTTGGATCCAGCGGCGGTTTGGTCCGCGCCCGGGGTAGCGGACTTTTGGGCTGCTTCGTACAGAACCTTGCTGGCGGCATGGCTGGCGGCCTCCAGTTCGCTGATCGCGGATTTGATCGCGTCGAGGTCGTCCCCCTTGGCCTTTTCCCGGCATTTGGCGATTGCGGCTTCCAGGGGAGCCTTGTCCGCGGCGGTGATCTTGTCCCCCTGATCCTTGATCATCTTTTCCAGTTGGAAGCACATCGAATCGGCCTGATTCCGCGCCTCGGCCAATTCGCGTTTCCGCTTGTCCTCGGCGGCGTGTGATTCCGCGTCCCGCTGCATCCGCTCAATCTCATCCTTGGGCAGGCTGCTGGCGTTTTTAATGCTAATCTTGTGCTCTTTGCCGGTCCCCAGGTCCTTGGCCGTGACACTAACGATGCCGTTGGCGTCGATGTCAAATTTGACCTCGATCTGGGGCATGCCGCGCGGGGCGGGGGGGATACCCTCCAGGTTGAATTGATCCAGTAGCCGGTTGTCGCGGGCCATGGGGCGTTCCCCCTGGTACACGCTGACCGTAACCGCGCTTTGGTTGTCGGCGGCGGTGCTAAAGGTTTGCTTTTTCTCGGTGGGAATGGTGGTGTTGCGCTCGACCAATTTGGTGAAAATGCCCCCTTCGGTCTCGATGCCCATCGAGAGCGGCGTCACGTCCAAAAGCAAAATGTCCTGCACTTCGCCCGCTAACACGCCTCCCTGGATCGCGGCGCCGATCGCCACGACTTCGTCGGGGTTAACCCCCTTGTGCGGTTCCTTGCCAAACATCTTTTTGACTAATTCCTGCACTTTGGGAATGCGGGTGGAGCCACCCACCAACACGACTTCGTCAATTTGGCTGGGTTCCAGCTTGGCATCCTTCAGCGCTTGGACCACCGGCGTGCGGCAGCGTTCGATCAGGCCGTCTACCAGTTGCTCAAATTTGGAACGGGTGATGTTGACCTGCAAATGCTTCGGGCCATTCGCATCGGCGGTGATAAAGGGCAAATTAATATCCGTGGAACTTGCACTGCTCAGTTCTTTTTTGGCTTTTTCGCAAGCTTCCTGCAAACGCTGCAACGCCATCGTATCTTTGCGCAGGTCGATGCCGTTTTCTTTTTTAAACTCATCAGCCACATAGTTGATTAGCACCTGGTCAAAGTCATCGCCACCCAGATGGGTGTCGCCATTGGTGCTAATAACGCGAAAGACCCCTTCGGCCACTTCCAGGACCGACACGTCAAACGTCCCCCCGCCCAGGTCAAAGACCACGATCTTTTCCTGGTTTTTCTTGTCCAGGCCATAAGCCAGGGCCGCGGCGGTAGGCTCGTTAATGATGCGCATTACCTCCAACCCGGCGATTTGGCCGGCGTCTTTGGTTGCTTGCCGTTGGGCATCGTTAAAATAGGCGGGGACTGTGATGACCGCCTTGTTGACCTTATGTCCTAAATATGATTCGGCGGATTCCTTCAGCTTACGTAGAATCCGCGCGGAAATTTCGGGCGGGGTGTATTCCTTGTCCCCAATTTTTACCTTGACGTAATCGTCCTTAGCCCCAACAACCTCGTAGGGGACGATCTTTTCTTCGCTGGCCACTTCGTTATGGCGGCGGCCCATGAACCGCTTAATCGAATAGACGGTTTTCTTGGGATTGGTCACGGCTTGACGGCGGGCCAGATCACCCACCAGGACGTCCCCTTTGTCCGTAAAAGCGACCACGCTGGGAGTCAGGCGATTCCCTTCTTGATTGGCGATCACCTTGGCTTCTTTTCCCTCCATGACCGCAACCACGGAGTTGGTCGTGCCAAGATCGATGCCGATGATTTTTTCACCCTGGGCCATGTGGAGTTCCTCGCAACGTACAAAGAATGGATGTAACTGGTCAAAAATGCAATGAGCAACTTAGTTTGCAAAGTCTATGCCAAAACATGCATGGTGCCAATTGTGTCATGCTGCAAACCTATGGCCAGTAATGGCTTGTGGAAAAATTATTTATCTGTGTGTAACTACGACAGAGATTGCGTGCAATTCTTGGCTGCCAATTTGGCATAAGAACTGAGATTCTACCTAGAGAGCCTATGGGGCGGATTAAGCCGTATATGAATTTAAAGGATCAAGGTGAGGTTTAAGGCATGGTTAAAGCGGCTAGCTTGCTATTAATTTGCTCAATAATTTCCGGCAGTTCCGCGACGCTACGAATGGCGAAATGCGCCCCCTGGGCCAGGTATTGCGCTGACAGTCGCTGGTGAATGATGTCGAGTTCCGCACTTCCTAGAGCTTGGGTTTGTTCATAATCCAGGCCCAGGCCGTTGCCGCAGATTGTCACGCCGACACACCACATGCCAGCATTTCGCGCGGCGGCTATGCCGACCAGGGTGTCATCGACTGCCAAAATCGCCGACGGGGGAAAGCTGCCAAGTTTTTCAGCGGCGCGAAAATTCATCCAGGGGAGGGGGCGTCCGGCGGGAACATCATCGGAGCAAATTACCGCGGCGGGGCAGTAGCCTTGCTCGGTTGCCAGGGGAACCAGGACGTCCATCAGCTCGCGCGTAAAGCCGGTGGTGGAACCAATTTTGTATCCTGCCGCGGCTAATTGCGCCAATGCGGGACCAACCCCGGGAATGAGTCGTGAATGTTGGGCCAGAATTTCCTTTTGTAATGGCAAAAACTGGGCATAGAGCCGGTCGATATCGGTTTCCGCGGGGGAGCGGCCGGTTTTTTCACGCCATAAGGCCGCGATCCGCGGTAAATGGATAACCTCGGCAATGTGTTCGCGTTTGGCCTTGCCCATGGGACCGCGGGCTTCGGCCTCGGTGATTTCGATTCCGCTTTGACGAAAAATTTCGACAAAGACCTGCATGGGGGCGCGACTGCCATGATCGATCGTCGTTCCCCCCCAGTCGAGGAGTATCGCTTCTAGTTTGCGCGGTGGATTATACATGCATCAGTCCTTCTTGCCAGTTCCGTTCGGCAATCCCTAGTGACATGGTCATTCCCGCCCCCCCCATCCCGGTCAGTAAGCGAATATTGGGAAATGGCTGCGCCTGCCAATATAGCCCCTGGGTGTTCTTTGCATACAGGCCAACCCAGCGGTTTTGAATTTGCCACGTTGGAAGCGTAATGATTTTATGCAGTTCCCGCAGCATGGCATCGTCAATGCTGGATTTTTCAAATGGGGTGATATCCGCGCCATACTCATGGGAATCGCCCAGGGTAACTTCACCCGTTTCATGCTGTGAAGCCATGACATGAATGCCCCACTGGTCAAGTTCCGGCGTCTCCGAGGCGATTCGCGCCCGCAGTTGGGGCAGGCTGGGGCAAATGCCAAAGCTGGCGTAATGCCGCAATGTCAGCCCACTGGCCAGATGCGGGCCAATCCACCAGTTTGCAGGTTGGGGGACGGTCCGCAGCATCTGGATTTTGCACAGTTTGAGGCCGGTGTTGGCAAATTCCTGGGGAAAGAGGGTTTGAATGTCCGCGCCGCTGCAGACCAAGAGTTGATCGAAGGAGTGTTTTTGGCCAGTGGCGGTTTGCACATACTCGGGCGTGGCGGCAACGACTGGCGTGGAAAAGTGAATTTTTATCCCTTGGGTAGCTTGCAACCAACTGGCCAAGGCCGAGATTGCGACCCGCGGATTGACACATAATTCGGTTGAGCTCCACAACCCCCCAAGTAAACCATCCGGGTTGGCGGCAGGAGTGCGGGAAAGCACGCCTTCGCGAGATAAAAGCTCGCAGGAAATACCGGCATCTGGCGCGAGTTCGGCAAATTCACGCAGCACCTGCCATTCATCAGGACGGTGCGCCAGATGGATCGTACCGCATTCCTTGATCCATAGGCCGCTGGCGGCGGCAAATTTGAGCCAGCGCGCGCGGCTGCGCAAGGCGGTTTGATAATGCAGGCCGGGAGTTTGGCCGATGGGCCAGATCATGCCAAAGTTACGGATCGAGGCATCAATGGCGGCATGGTTGCGCTCAAAGATGGTAACCTGGTGGCCTTGCTCGCTGGCCAGCCAAGCCTGGGATAGTCCGACAATCCCGGCACCGACGATGGCGATTTTTTGGGGCATAATGTACCCCTCTCACTCCGTGAGAGGAATTAAGTGAATTCTGGATTAACTAAACCGGGTAAAAATTGTGGGGGAGGTTGGCGGGTCTGTGTTCCGCTTTTGGAAAATGCGTAGAACATCTCACCGTAACAGCGACTTTTGTAAATGCTCCACATAATATTCCACGGGGGGAGTGGGCAATCCCGGGATTTTAGCCGCTTCATCCCAGCGCCTCAGGTGAATCGCCGCTTCAAAATGGGGATGCGATTCAAAATGGGCGGCTTGCGCGGCGGTCATGGGGCCTCCCTGCAGGGCAAGACTCTGCACCGAAGGCTCGCTCAGTTTCTCAAAATAGCCCGGTTCCTTGGTGCATAAATACCGTTTGGCCGCCACATGCAGGCGAATCGGCTCCACGACCGCCGGAGTAAAGTAGTCCGCCAACCACTCGGCCCCTAATTGTTCGTGCCGATCATCGATATCGTGATCCGGAGCATCCTCCGGCAAATCATGCAAAAGATGCCCCACATCGTGTAATAGCGCCGCGGCGACCAGCTCTGCGGGAGCGGCCGCTTTCTCGGCGGAATAAGCCGCCTGCAAGGCATGCTCAAGTTGGGTTACGGCTTCTTTACCGTAATTACTGTGCCCTCGTTGATGAAAGCATTCCAAGATACGTTGAATAGGATCTGTGCTGGTGGCGGCATCCATGTGAGGAACTCCTAGTAATTCTAAATTTAAAGTTGGAACAAAAATCCGTGATTTCAGGGGATTTTGAGCCGGGCATCCATGTGCAGTGCCGGAAAATACCCCCTGGCTCATAAAATTCTGACAATTCAGTTTCAGTTTTTAGCATATACTTTGCCCATTCGACAGCAAGTTGCTCATCAAATTCTCATATCCGCCCGCTTCCCACATTTGCGCAAAACTCTCGTAGTTCCTTTTCTATGGTTAATATTGCCGCCTCTCCCCGAGCACGGACAGTTTTTTGGACCGTCTGGTCTGTTGTGGCCGCGTTTGGCACCTACTTTTGCATGTATGGCTTTCGCAAGCCCTTTAGCGCGGCGGGTTTTGACCCGGCTGTCAATTGGTGGGGGGTCGATGAAAAAAGCTGCCTGGTGATCTCCCAGGTGCTGGGTTACACCTGTTCCAAATTTTTAGGGATCAAGGTGGTTTCCGAGATGCCACCGCACCGCCGCGCGCTGGCGATTGTGGTGTTGATTGGCATGGCCCAAGTAGCGCTGTTGTTATTTGGTTTTGCCACGCCAAATTGGCGGCCCGTCTGCTTGTTTTTTAACGGTTTGCCGCTGGGGATGGTCTTTGGATTAGTGTTGGGATTTTTGGAGGGGCGGCAACTGACCGAAGCCCTGACCGCCGGGCTATGCGTGAGCTTTATCGTGGCGGATGGGGTCATGAAAAGCGTGGGAAAGGGACTGTTAAATAGCGGCGTCAGCGATTATTGGATGCCCGCGAGCGCGGGGGGGATATTTATCTTTCCCTTAATCATTTTTACACTGATGCTCAGTGTGATCCCCGGACCTACCCCCGCCGACATTGCCGCCCGGGCCTTACGCACACCGTATAGCGCGATGGATCGATGGCAGTTTCTCCGGCGGTTTGGGGTGGGGCTGTTGCCAATCGTCGTGATTTACCTCTTAATTACCATCTTGCGGAGTTTGCGGGGGGACTTTGCCCCGGAATTATGGCAGGCCCTGGGTGTGCAGCCTAATGAAGCGCTCTTTACCCAAACCGAAACATTGGTGGGCCTGGTGGTGTTATTGGTTAATGGCAGTTGCGCCCTGATTATCAGTAATCAGGCGGCGATGAAAGTCTCTTTAGCCACGGTGGGGCTGGGCGTGGCAATCATGATCGGCTCGCTAGCGGCCCTCAGGCTAGACCAGTTGTCCCCATTTTGGTTTATTGTGCTGGTTGGAATGGGTTTGTATTTGCCGTATGTGGCTGTGCATACCACGATCCTGGAACGTTTTATCGCGCTCACCGGGGAACGGGGAAATTTGGGCTATTTGATGAGTATTGTCGATGCCATTGGCTATTTGGGTTATGTGGTGGTGATCCTGGCAAAAAACTGGAGCAAGGTAAATTTTGGGCCGTCCGGTCCACCGTTGGCGGCTCCTTCCGCCGCTGACATCTTAAAATCCAGCACCGATCGCTCCACCGATTTGCTCGATTTCTTTTTATGGGCCAGCGGCATCGGCGCAGCTCTTTCGGCAGTTTTATTAATCTTTGTGTACAGATACTTTCAGTCGCATTTTCAAAGCAAATTGGTAAAATAAATTTAGACCTCAGGCAGTTGCACGCGTCGCCACTATTGTGAAAATGCCGTCCCTGAATGGTTCACCTTTCCGAGATCAAGAATGCATTCAACCGAATTCCAGCAGATCACCCAGGCTCTGTTGGAGGTTGTCGACGAGGCAAGTATCGGCCAATGGCTGTAAACACCCAATACCGCCTTTGAAGGACTAAAGCCGTGTGAACTGATCGATCGTGGTGAAGTCGATCGCTATCGGCCATGATTTATTTTTTTACCTTCAGGAGTTCCCGTTTCAATGCAGAAATCGGCCCGGGCCGCTGTCTTTCATGGCCATGTCGGACAATTGACCTTAGAGACATTGCCAATCCCGGAATTAGCCCCGGATCAAGCGCTGGTGCGGGTTTTGGCCTGCACAATCTGTGGCAGCGATTTGCATTCACTACATGGTCGCAGGGCCGTTGCTACTCCGACCATTCTGGGCCACGAAATCTGCGGCCAGTTGGTGGCCCTGGGATCAAAGTTCCCCACAAATGACCTAAATGGCCAGCAACTCAAGCCGGGGGATACCCTTTCTTGGGCGATTGTGGCTAATTGTGACAACTGTCGCCATTGCCTGGCAGGTTTGCCCCAAAAATGCGAGATAGGGGTGAAATATGGCCACATGGGATGGGCCAGTGGCCAGATCCTGAGCGGTGGTTTGGCCGAGTATTGCGTCTTGGCTGCGGGAACAAAAGTCATCCGTTTACCGTCGAATTTGGACCTGGCCGTCGCTTGTCCGGCCAGTTGCGCGACCGCGACGATCTGCGCCGCCCTGGAAGCCGCTGCCAAGCCAGCCGCCACAAAACGCAAGATAGCCATCCTAGGTTTGGGCATGCTGGGGTTAACAGCCTGCGCCATCGCGGCGGATCAAGGTTATAAAGAGATTGTGGGGGTGGACCCCCAACCGTCGCGGAGGGAATTGGCAAAGTCATTCGCCGCCACCAAAGTCCTTTCTCCGCAAGAGTTTACAGAGATTTGTGCCTCTCCGGCAACTCAACAGCACGATCGATTTGAAACGGTGTTGGAACTATCGGGCCAGTCAGAAATGGTCGCCGCTGGCGGTGCCTGCTTGGATATCGGAGGCAAATTGATCTTGGTTGGCTCGGTTTTTCCCGTCCCTCCCGTGGAATTCTTTCCCGAACAGATCGTTCGCAAAAATCTGACTATCGCGGGCGTTCACAATTATGCCCCGCGACATTTGGCCCAGGCGATTGATATTTTAGACCGTCTCCAGGGGAAATATCCCTTTGCCAGCTTGGTGGAACGGTGGGTCTCCCTGGCGGAATTACCAACCCTTATCCAAGCTGGACCGCATTTTGCCGGCATTCGGCTAGGAGTTCGGCCCTAATTTTGCCGTGGATTGTGGAAATTTCCCGTAAATGATGCGTGTAAATATCTATTGCTGCCTTAAAATCAGCATTCATATTGAGCCTCATCGCCATTCCCGACGTTCTCTCCCGGGGGCAACTAGCATTTTTATAGCTAAATCACTATAAAACCTGCTTGTGCCGAAGCATAATTGAGATTTTCCCCAGGTCGGTGCCTCTCTCCATTCCCCCATTCGTGAGGGAATCTTGTAGTGGCCGTGGGAAGAATACTTTTAAAAAAGCCTATTGCCGCCAGTTCGTGAGGCAATGGCATCCCCTCCCTGGCCAGTTGTCCCCTTTAGGTTTTATGTCCAAGGGAAAGCCTACTGAAAAATCCGCCAAGCCTGGCACGGTTCCCGCGTCGCTGGCCGCGCTGCGCTTGCGAATTGATCGCCTCGACCGGGAATTGGTCAAGCTAATGAATGAGCGGGCCAAGGTCGCCCATGCCATTGGTAAAGTTAAGGATAGCAGCGGGTTACAGCCATACGATCCCGCCCGCGAAGAAGAAGTGCTAGGCCGGATAGCGGAGCATAATCGCGGGCCACTGCCGGGAAAGTCCCTCCGGGCCATTTATCGCGAGTTAATCAGTGCCTCCCGGTCGCTGGAGGGGACATTGCGTGTGGCGTATTTGGGACCACAATACACCTATAGCCACCTGGCGGCGATCCACCGCTTTGGACAAAGCGTCGAATTTATCCCGGTAGGGTCGATTCAGGCGGTCTTTGAGGAGGTCCAGCGAAAGCATGTCACCTATGGCCTGGTACCGCTGGAAAACTCCACGGATGGACGTGTGACTGACACTCTGGATATGTTTACCCGTTTGCCGGTAACGATTTGCGGGGAAGTGCAATTGCGCATCCATCATAATCTGCTGGGACGCTGTGCCCGGGGGGAAATTCAAGAGGTATACAGCAAGCAACAACCGTTGTCCCAATGCCGCAATTGGCTGGCAAAGCACCTGCCGCAGGCTCGCATGATCGAAGTGACCAGCACCGGCACGGCGGCACAACTGGCCCAGGATAAACCGGGGGCGGCGGCTATTGCCAGTCTGGAGGCTGGCCTGCATTATGGGCTGGATCTGCTGGCCGAGAATATCGAGGATGTGGCGGGAAATTTGACGCGGTTTGCCGTTATCGGCGAGACCGCCGCCAAACGGACCGGAAATGATAAAACAGCCGTCATGTTTGAAATACCGCATCGACCGGGGGCCTTGGCCGATGCCATGACGGTGTTTAAACGGTATAAATTAAACATGACCTGGATCGAATCATTCCCCATTGCCCGGCCCGAGGGGGGGTACATGTTCTTTGTGGAATTTGAAGGACATCAGGCCGATATGCGCGTTAAGAAAGCGACCGAAGCCCTCGCCAAGCGAGCCGTGCGATTTGTCATCCTCGGCAGTTTTGCCAAAAGCGCGATCGTGGAGTGACAGGACTCCAATTAAAAATTAAAAATTAAGAATGCGAGACAGCCAAATTCCACTCCTCCATTACTCCAAACTCCACTTCTCCAACCTCCCCCAGCCGTGATCATCATCCTCAAACCGCATACCGCCGGGCCTGACCTTCAGCATGTCGTCGAAAAGATCGAATCATTGGGGTTGCGCGCGCATGTCAGCCAGGGAGCCTATCGCACAATCATTGGCGTCATTGGGGACGAGGCCAAGGCCAATGTCGCTCCACTGAAAGCGCTGCCCGGTGTCGAAGAGGTCATTCCCGTGCTCCCCCCTTATAAACTTGCCAGCCGCGAAGCCCAGTCCGAACCGACCGTGGTTAATGTGGCCGGGGTTAAAATTGGCGGCGGGCACTTGGCCATGATCGCCGGGCCATGCGCGGTGGAGTCGCGCGAGCGAATGCGGGATATCTGCCGCGATATTGTGGCCGCCGGGGCCAATATCTTACGCGGCGGGGCCTACAAACCACGCACCAGCCCTTATGCCTACCAGGGGATGGGCGAAGATGGCCTCAAAATCCTACGTGAAACCGGCGACGAATTTGGCATTCCCATCGTGACCGAGGTCATGGATCCGCGCAAGGTTGAGGTGGTTGACCAATACACCGACATGATCCAGATCGGCGCGCGAAACATGCAAAACTTTACGCTACTGACGGAAGTGGGCCAAACCCGCAAGCCGGTATTGCTCAAGCGGGGTATGAGCGCGACCATCGAGGATCTGCTAATGAGCGCGGAGTATATCCTGTCGCAGGGGAATCCCCACGTGGTCCTCTGCGAGCGCGGGGTCAAGGGCTTTGACAAATCGACCCGCAATCTGTTTGATGTATCGGCCATTCCCAATGTCAAGGGATTATCGCATTTACCGATTATCGTTGATCCCAGCCATGCGACGGGAAGGCCCGACCTGATCCCACCGTGCGCCTTGGCGGGCGTGGCGGCGGGGGCGGATGGCGTCCATATCGAGGTGCATAATTGTCCCAGCGAGGCCCTGTCCGACGGGCCGCAGGCATTATTGCCGCATCAATACTCTGCGATTGCGGAGCAAATTCATTCACTGGCCAAACTCTTGCAAAAAGCCGTGGCCCCCTTGCCCAATAAGACAGCCTAGTGCTCTGTCAGCGATTGGTCTGCGGATAAGTCATACGCTTTCTCTCCAAATATATCGCAGCTAGCATTTTTGATGACGTGAACTATTGAAGCTAAATTATGGTATGACGCAACCGCGTTGCGGTAGGATTTTCGGCTTGCCGTATACCCAGGGTAACCGCTGCGCGGTAACCCTGGGCTAAGTTTCATAACCGCGTTGCGGTACCCACCTACCGCAACGCGCCTTCATTTATTGGCAATACAGTGGAACAAAGCCCACAGGTTGGAGCGCAGCGAATAACCCTGGGTCAGTTGAATCAAGTAAGGTTCCCGTACTTTAACGGAGTTCCGTAAACTCAAGTTAAACTGGGTAAAGGCCGCGCTAGGATTACTTGGGATAGGTATCATGGGGTGCTAGGCCATGGTTGGAACAGCAAATACTGTGGGCGAGCACCCAGCGGCTGATTAGTCTATGACGCAGCAGAATTGTGGCAAAGATATTTTTTAACCCGCTGCGGGGCGTATCAAGCGTTCTTCGATGACGTGCAGGATTTGCCGGGCTACCAGGGATTTATTTCCTTGTAAAGCGGCTATGACCTCTCCCCCGCGGTCCAATATTTCCACCTGATTGTCCGGCGAATTCATCGCCTGGGGGCCATTGGCCACCATCAGGTCGCAGCTCTTTTTTTGTAATTTAACCACCGCACGAAAGCGGGCGTCCTCGGTCTCGAGCGCAAAACCTACCGCCCATTGATCTGCTCGCTTTTGACCGCAAAGTGTCGCCACGATGTCGGGAGTCTCGATAAGGTGCAATTCGAGGGGCTCGCCGGTTTTGCGAATTTTGTGGGGGGCTACCTGTTGCGGTCGATAATCGCACGGGGCGGCGACGCCAATCAGTCCGTCGCACGCGGGAAATTCCGCCAGCGCGGCGGCCAACATTTCCTCGGTGCTAATCACCGAAATCACCCGCGCCCGGGGGGGATAAGAAATTTCCACCGGTCCGCTGACCAAAACCACCGCGTGCCCCAGTTCGAGCGCGGCTGCGGCCAGCGCGCACCCCATTTTGCCGCTGCTGGCGTTGGTCAAATACCGAACCGGGTCCAAGTACTGCCGGGTCGGTCCCGAGGTGATAAGAATTTTTGCCACAGTCGCGTGTGCTATTGATAAAGAACCTGGTGGTGGGACAAGAATTCTCTGTGGCTGACTAGGTTGCCAGCAATTCGTGGATCCGCGCGAGGATCTCCGCGGGTTCGGCCATGCGCCCTGTTCCAGATTGGCGGCAACTCAGCCAACCACTGCCAGGTTCCGCCACGTGCACGCCGTCTTCCCGCAATTGGCGCAGATTGCGCTGCACGGCTGGTTGCTCCCACATTCGGCTATTCATGGCTGGCGCGATCAAGACCGGGCATCGGCAGCAAAGGTACAGCGTGGACACCAGGTCATCCCCCAATCCCAACGCCGCTTGGGCCATGAAGCGCGCCGTCGCCGGCGCCACCACCAGCAGTTGAGCCCGTTCGGCCAGTTCAATATGAGCCCCCAACGGATGCGCCCCGGGATCAAAAAGACGCGTCACCACCGGACGACCAGAGAGCGCAGCAAAAGTCGCCGGACCGACAAACTTTTGCGCCCCGCGGGACATGGCCACGGTCACTCCATGACCCGCCTGGGAGAGTTTGCTGACGACATCGGCAACCTTGTAGGCCGCCACTCCTCCCGTGACCGCCAGCACAATTTCCCGCGGTGCAGTTGTCATGAAACGGCTCAAAAAAATGCGACAGGGTGATCCATCGTCAAATCCAAACGTTCACCCGGATGAATTCTAACAAACCCCGGAATCGGGGGAAGAGACGCCAAGTCCAATCCGCGACCAGCAACGACTTTATAGGATTTGCTCTACCGTCTTATAAAAGCCGGGATTCCACTGCCAACGGGGCGAGCGAATAATTTTAAACGCTTCTTCCACGGTGTAGCCCTGTTGGGCGCGCTGGCGGCATTCCTCGCGATTGCGCTGCAAAATTTCCCGATCTTGGGGCGTTGGTTGGTAGCGAAACTGGCAGGGAACTTCTTGGCCCAGCAGATGCACGACGTAGCCTTCGAGATTAAATTGATCCAGCGGGTCCAGGATGGTGCTGGTATAGGCTGGCTGGGGGCCGTTCTCAATATAATAATTGCACAACTCCTCGGCCTTGCCCAGTTGGACGTCCGCATGGCACGCCCGCCAAAAAGGAGTATCGAGACGGCGATTGTATTTGTAATGGATGGCTAAAAAGTCCCGAATCAATTGCCAAATGCGGCGGCTGCGCTCATTGTATTGGTGGATTTTGCTGGGGGAGGGGCGTTCGTGCACATCGCTCAGGGTAAAGGCCAATTGCAGGGCGTCCTGGCAAATTACGCCGATCGCCGTCGCCTCTAGCGGTTCGACAAAACCATTCGAATTACCAATCGCGCATACATTTCCCACCCAGGCGCGGCGATGGCACCCGGTTTTAAAAGGGATCACGCGGGTCTTAGTAATTTTGGGATTCTTTGCGCGAAATTCCCGCTCGGCGTCCTCGTCACTGATAAACTTAGAGCTATAAACATAGCCCCGATTGATCCGAAATTCATGATCGATTTGCCAGCACCAGCCGCAATTCATGGTTTCGGCGGTGGTATATGATTTAATCGGTTCATCCGGACCGCGGTCCCACCCCCCTACGATGGCTCGGTCGCAATAGAGAGCGTTTTCAAATGATTCAAAAGGTTCTTCAAGGATTTCCCCCAACAAATACGAGCGAAACCCCGAACAATCCACATAAAAATCAGCTTGGATGGTTTGGCCGCTTTTTAACTGGAGGGCGTCGATACCATGTTCGTTGCGGCTTACGCCGACCACCAGATCATCAATCATTTCCACGCCCAGGCGTTGCGCGGTTTTGGCCAGCCATTTGACGAATAGTTCATTTTCCAGGTGGTAGGCTAAATCCTGGCCGATTTGCGGCGTGCCATCAGGCTGTTTAGCAAAGACTTTGTTTTCTGTCATTAACGCCGAGGCCAGGCTAAAGTACTCAAAGTCGCCATTGATAAAATACGAAACAGGCCGCGAGAGCTTGGGCAGGGTGACATTGAACTGTCGGCGAAAGGTATAGTTGTAATACGGCCGCTGGCCCCATAAAAAGCGAATTCCCAATTTCCAACTGGCGTTGGTTTCACGATAAAATTCACCCGGGTCAAGGCCCAGGATGCCATGCAAATGCAGCGGCACATCACGGGTGGTTCCTTCTCCCACGCCGATGATTCCCAAATCAGAAGAGCAAAGCAGCTTGACATTGAGTTGCGGTAGAATTTTGCGCAAGGTAAGCGCTGTAATAAAACCGGCGCTCCCTCCCCCTAGGATGAGCACATTCCGCAGCATAAATGATCCCCGCAAAATCCAGACCGCCAAGTTCCCTTGGGTGGGGTAAAACCCGCGTGTCGGTCAACGATGTTAGAAAAGGTGTGAAGCGATGCGCCAACCCGACAGCGGATGCTCGTTCACACAAGTATCATGGTAAAAGCCGAGCGCCAGTACACGGACTGGCGCTCACGATTGATACCTAAGTTTAGTTTACAAGCCGTTACAAGGAATTCAAATCCAATTCCGGCGGTCCATCCCCCAAAAAAGGATCATCCCCGGTAATCCGCACGTTGTTGGAAGTGTCTAAAAAGATTTTGTCTTGCAAGATTTCTTGAACAACAATTTCCATTTTGTTATCGGAGCCGATATCCACGAGCGCCCGGCTACCGGCGTTTAACGCGACCAGCCGCTTTTGAATGAGGGTGGAAAGCTTAAAGCGGCCCCCCACTTTATTGACAATTTCTTCTTCTTTCAGGGCATCTATCATCGGGATTCCTCCAACTGGGCCAAAACCGAGCAAATGTTATTGACTGCGTCTTCTAGGACGTCGTTATTGATGACATATTGGTAGCGATCCGCGTACGCTAATTCTTGGCGGGCCACTTCTAATCGGCGGGCAATCGCCTCGGCCGATTCGGTCCCGCGTGCTTTGAGCCGTCGCTCCAACTCCTCGACGCTGGCTGGCCGCACAAAGATGGTAATCGCGTCGGGATATCGCTGGAGAACCGCCAACATGCCCGTCACATCAATTTCTAAAAGTACCGATTTTCCCGCCGCAAGTCTAGGGGCCACTTCACTTTGCAGCGTGCCATACCAATGCCCCCGGCCAAAAACCTCTGAACATTCCAAGAATTCCCCCCCCTCTCGCCGACGGTTAAAATCTTCCGTGGACAAAAAATAATAGTGCACCCCCGCTTGTTCACCGGGGCGGGGGGGGCGGGTGGTGGCCGAAATACTCGGCTCGATCCAGGGGCAGCGGGCGAGCACTTTTTCTAGTACGGTCGTTTTTCCCGCTCCGGACGGGCCGGAAAACACAATCAAGCGGCCGTGGGAGGCGGAAGGCATGAAAGTTTATTTTTAGCAAAAAATCTATCCAGCGAATCGTTTGGCGGCGCGGCAAGTTGAGCCGTCGACAGCCGACGACGGAAAGTACCCGCCAGGAAAAGTTAGCATTTTCCGCCTGGACCGGCGGACGGCAAAATCCGCCCCGCTGCTCCGCCCCGTGGATTATTCGACGTTTTGGATCATCTCGCGCAGCCGTTCGATGGCAGTTTTCATTTCAATGACGCGCTGGGCGATATCGACATCGGTCGATTTTGAGCCGATGGTGTTGACTTCGCGAAATAATTCCTGGATTAAAAATTCCAATTTGCGCCCCGCGCTTTCCTCGGATTGCATGATTTTGACAAACTGGGACAGGTGGCTGCGCAGTCGGACCAATTCTTCGGAAATATCGACACGTTCGGCATAGATCGTAACTTCGCGCAGTAAATCGGCGGGGTTCAGGCTGACGTGAAATTCATCGAGTGCTTTGCGAACGCGTTCCTCCAGCCGGGTGCGATAATCGGACACCGTCAAGGGTGCGCGGGTCGCAATTTGTTCAACCTGGGCGGAAAGTGTCTGGCAGTTAGCCGCGAGGTCGGCCGACATGTTGCGCCCCTCGGTTTCACGCATGGTTTGCAGGTTGGATAAAGCCTGTTCCACGGCGCGGGCCACGACGGGCCACGCCGCCTCGGCTTGTTCCAGACTGACAGTCGCTTCATTGACCACACCCGGCAACAGCAGAAGCTGCTCCACCCCGCTTACCAGAGGCAAGCTTTGTTCCAGGCAAAATTGCCCCAATTGTTTTTGGTACGCGGTTAAAACCGCCAGATTAAGCGAATAGCAGTCTTCCGGACGCAACCGCTGCACCCGCAGATTTGCCTGGACAGTCCCGCGTTTGATTTTTTCCCTGGCTAATGCCTCGATTTGCGGCTCTAAGAGGGTAAATCCTTCACTTGCGCGCAAGTTAAATTTAAAGTAGCGATTGTTAATTGTGCGCAGTTCCAGCGTCACCGCCAAGTTTTGATCCTGGACATGGGATTCGCCAAACCCGGTCATGCTTAGCAACAAGGAAGCGCCTCCTGGAAAATCTATTCTCGCGGGGCCACGGCAATCATTCGGATGCACAATTTTATTTTAGCTTATTTATTTCTGCGCCGGGCAATTCCCTCAGTAGCGGGCCGGGGGGAGGATTTATGCGACGCTGATGAGTTATTTACCAGGTTCCGCGGGGGGAGTGGAATCAGGGGGGGCGCTGGAAGATGTCGCCGGGGGTTGTTCGGCAACTGGCTGCACCGTATTACCGGGAGTAGTGGCAGCGGGCGCTGTGGTTGCGGGCGCGTTAGTCGCGGGTGTGGCTGACGCCGGGGGAGTCCCCGTGGTGGATGCGGGGGGGCTGGTTAATCCCGGCAAATTACCGGTGGCAGGTGGGACTGTGGAGGACGGCACAGCTGCGGACGGTGTCGCTGCGGACCCAGCCCCTGGCGCCGCCGGTATTACAGGGGCAGTATTGGTGATCGTCGGCTTATTCGTGACCTGGGTTGGAGACTGCATCAGACGAATCGCCAGCATGCAACACAAAATCCAGACCAGCGCCGTCACGATAGTTACCCGGGTGAACAAATCTCCCGCCTTGGTCCCAAACGCGCTTTGTCCCCCCCCACCGCCAAAGGCGCCGGCCAATCCGCCCCCTTTACCTTCTTGTAGGAGCACGATCAAAATCAGGAACAGCGACGACAGGACGATCAACGTGATAACAAAAAATTGCAAAAGCATTGATTTTCATCTGTAAATAAAAAAAGAAAAAAATTAAAATCCAGCGGTCCCACCTGGCCCACTGGCTTGGCGGTAACCTAGCTAACCTGGGCAGCCCCCTGAATAATCCCGATAAAGTCCTCAATTTTCAGGCTGGCCCCTCCCACCAAGGCTCCATCAATGTTCGGCTGGCCCAATAGCGACACGGCGTTATCAGGTTTGACGCTGCCACCATATTGAATCCGGACTAGTTGGGCGGTAGCCGGATTATACTGGTTTGCCAGCATTTTGCGAAGATCGGCATGGACCTCTTCGGCTTGTTGGGGCGTGGCGACTTTGCCCGTTCCGATCGCCCAGACTGGTTCATACGCGATCACAATGCCCGTGATTTGCTCGGCGGAAATACCCGCCAAAGAACCGCTGAACTGGCGTTGCACGACTTCCAGGGTTTGGCCCGCTTCCCTTTCAGCGAGCAATTCTCCCACGCAAACGATGGGAATCAATCCGGCTGAGAGGGCAGCGTGCACTTTTTTATTGATGACAGCGTCGGTTTCCTGGTAAAGCGTGCGGCGTTCGCTGTGCCCTAAAATGACGTATTTGCAACCTACGTCGATCAGCATGGCGGGGCTAATTTCGCCGGTAAAGGCCCCTTTGGCCTCGGCGCACATATTTTGGGCCCCCAGGGCCACGCTGGTCCCCGCGAGCGCGCCCCGAACCACATCCAGGTTGGTAAAGGTCGGACATACCGCCACATCAACTTGCTTATAAGCCACCGCCTGGGCCGCGACCCCCTGGGCCAAGGCCACCGATTCGCCGCGAGTAAGATGCATTTTCCAGTTGCCAGCGATGAACTTGCGACGCATAAGAGTGGTGTCCTGTGAGGATCAAAAAAGCAAAATATTGTGATCTAGGTGGTAAATACCGATAGTTATTCCCACGCACCCGCCTCGATGGGAAGTTGCTGATAATTTATCAAATTGCTGGTTGTTCGACGAGGGCTTTCTAGTAATTGCGGCATGGAAATTGCACATAATTTTTGGTTTTTACAGCTAATTATACTTGTCCTTGCGATCGCGCTGACGTAGTTAAATTGAGATAAAAAAACGGAATATGCAGATGGAAAGATGGTTCAATCTTTTCGTGCAAACGGGGAAAGCTTGGCTGGCGGATAATGCCGCCCGGCTGGGGGCAGCGCTGGCGTTTTATAGTGTGCTGTCGCTGGCCCCGCTTTTGGTGATTGTCATAGCTATTGCCGCACTAGTGTTTGGAAAGGATGCTGCACGGGGGGCTATCGTACATCAATTTACCGAGTTTGTCGGGCCAGAAGGGGCCGCCGCTATTCAAGATATGATTGTGCATGCCCAGCAGCCTGTGCTTGGCAGTGTGGCGTCGCTTGTGGGCATCGTGACTTTATTCTTGGGGGCGGCGGGGGTCTTTGGCGAATTGCAAGAAGCGCTCAACACGATCTGGAAAGTAAAACCCAAGTCGGATGTGGGTTTGTGGGGATATGTGCAAAACCGCTTTCTATCCTTTGCCATGGTTTTTGGCACGGGATTTATGCTCTTGATATCCCTGGTCCTCAGCGCCGGATTAAATTCACTAAGCCAATATTTTGCCGGCGATGAGTGGACGCCGTTGTGGTGGGTTCTGAATTTTTTTATATCATTCGGCGTCGTCACATTGCTGTTTGCCATGATTTATAAGTATGTTCCGGATGCGGAAATACGCTGGAATGATGTCTGGGTGGGAGCAATTTTGACGGCTTTATTATTTACCATTGGCAAGACGCTCATTGGACTTTATTTGGGGAGCGCGGGAGTAGGTTCGGCTTATGGCGCGGCGGGATCGCTCGTGGTCCTTTTAGTGTGGATCTATTATTCTGCTCAAATTCTATTTTTTGGCGCGGAGTTTACGCATATCTATGCGCAAAATTATGGCGAAAAAATCTTACCCGCTGAAAATGCCTAATTCATGGGTGTAGCCGTCCGACAAACGGCTTAGCTCGACGCTAATCGTATCATTGACAACCCGCGGAAATAGCGGGTGTGTGGTTGCGTCAAAACTCGGTATTCCTCCGACGCAATGTCATGTTTCCAGTAGCGTTGACCACTTTAACGCAGCCAAATAGTTGGTATTATAAGCGTTTTAGGGACACCTTTGGATAACACTACCTCTCGCCATGACGGACTACGATTGTTTATGCCTGGGGGTGATCGTGGTGGATCATCTTTGTACGCCCATACCGCGGATGCCGCGGCCCGGCGAGTTGGTCCTGGCGCGCGACTTACCCCTGAGCATTGGCGGATTAGCGGCGAATGCGGCGATCGATTTGGCCAAGCAAGACTATCGGGTGGCGATTGCCGGAGCTATTGGCCAGGATTTATTTGGCGATTTCGCGCTCCAGACATTGGCGGCCGCCAATGTCCAGACCGCTCCCTTGCGGCGATTGCCCGATGTGGCGACCTCTGGCACGCTAATTCTGAACATTGAGGGGGAAGATCGCCGCTTTATCCACACCCGCGGGGCAAATGCGTTGGTCAAGGCGGATGACCTACCCGCGAATCTGCCAGCAAGTTGCCGCGTGCTTTACATTGGCGGTTTTTTATTGATGCCGGAACTAGAACGCCAGGATCAGTTTCGCCAGCATCTGCAAAAATTACGTCAACAAGGGGTAAAAATTGTGTTGGATGTTGTCGTTCCGGGGACGGGGAATGCCGGGGAACTGGCTTATTGGCCCAGCTTTGAGCACATTTTGCCCGTTGTGGATTATTTTTTGCCAAATAGCGACGAGGCGGAACTGATCACGGGATTGACCGATCCCGCCGCCCAGGCGGAAAAGTTTTTGTCCGCGGGTGCAGGGACGGTGGTCATCACCCTGGGAGCCCAGGGAACATATGCCGCTTCGCGGTCGGAGCGCCTGCGCGGGGGGTGTTATCCCATGGAATACGTCGGCGGGACCGGTTCGGGGGATGCCTTTGATGCGGGATTTATCGCCGGGTTGCTGCGGGGAGAGGATTTGCGGGGCTGCATCCGGTGGGGAAGCGTGTTGGGGGCTAGCTGTGTCCGCGCGTTGAGCGCGACTGACGGGGTTTTTACGCGGGTCGAGGCGGAGGAATTCCTGGCACGGCATGAACTGCCGCTCACCAACTGCTAAGGTATGCGTGACATTTACGTGGCGAAGTTTATTTGTAGGCGGCAGGTATTTGCCAGAACCTCTCTGGCGTCACGTGTGTCCCTCTGTTCCACCGGACGAGAGTCTTTAAACCAGCACTAGCTCATTTTTTGCTCAATTAAACCATGCCAAGTCCAGTGGGGAAAATTCGGGTTGCCGTGTTAGGGGCCACCGGCTACACCGCGCTCGAACTCATTAAAATTTTGCTGCGGCATCCGCATGTGCAGATCACCGCCGCAACCAGCCGGTCCGAGCAAAAGCCCATCGGGCTGGTGCATCAGTCGCTAGCGGGGAGACTAGATTTGCGGCTGGAGGATCTTTCACCGGCCCAACTGGCCGAGCGCGCCGATTGCATTTTTAGCTGTTTGCCCCATGGTGTGACTGCCGATCTGGTTCCAGAATTATTGTCCCATGGCCTAAAAATCGTCGATTTTAGCGCCGATTATCGATTGGATGACGGGGCCACCTATCTGGAATGGTACGATCACCCCCATGCCGACCCCGCGCGGCTGGGCCAAGTGGTCTATGGCCTGCCAGAGTTATTTGGTCCGCAAATTCGGGGCGCCAATTTGGTGGCTAATAATGGCTGTTATACGGCCACGGCTATTCTGGCCCTGGCACCGCTCGTCCAAGAGCAACTCATCGAGACGAGGGATATTATTATCGACGCCAAAAGCGGTGTTTCAGGCGCGGGACGCGCGGCCAAGCAAAATTTACTGTATTGCGAATGCAACGAAAGCCTGTCAGCCTATGGCGTGGGGAAGCACCGCCATACGCCGGAAATCGAGCAGATTGTGCGGCGATACACGGGCCAGTCGATTGAGGTGATCTTTACCCCGCATCTTGTGCCAATGGATCGCGGGATCTTGGCCACGATTTATAGCCGACCCACCCGGAAGGTCACCATGCATGAGATCTTGGATTTATACCGCGAGTTTTACCGTCCCCATCCCTTTGTTACCGTGGTCGAGCATCTCCCCGCGACCAAGGATGTTAGCGGGACCAACTATTGCCATTTGACCGCGCGGATTGTCCGGGGACGAATTATCACCATCGCCTGCCTGGACAATCTGATCAAAGGTGCCTCCGGCGGCGCGGTGCAAAACTTTAACTGGATGTATGGGTTTGATGAGACACTGGGCCTGATATGAGCGGGCCGGAGAGAGGGGCAAGTGGATAGTGGATAGGGTGCTGGGGAGCAGGGTTGCTGGGGAGCTAGGGGGCAGGGGTGCTGGGGAGCAGGGGATATCATATTCCGTTACGTGTACTATTTTTTGATCACAACCAAAAACCACATTCCCAAAACCACAATGCATCCAGAACAGACGCTTCCTCGCGGTTTTCGCCTGACCAGTGTCGCCTGCGGTATCAAAAAAAGCGGACGCCATGACTGCGTCTTAATCATCAGCGACCCCCCCGCCGTGGCGGCGGGCGTCTATACCAAAAATCTGGTCTTCGCCGCGCCGGTGGAACTTGATCGAGCGCGGACACCGGGAAGCGACTTTGTCGCGCTGGTCATTAACTCCGGCAATGCCAACGCCTGCACTGGCGCCCGGGGTCTGGCCGATGCCACCCGCATGGCTGAATTAGCCGCCGCGACAGTCGGCGCGCGGGGGGATCAGGCCTTGGTCATGTCGACCGGTATTATCGGCGAATTTTTACCCTTGGAGAAGATTGCCGCTGGTATCTCCGCCTGCGCGGCTCAGTTAGGTAACACCCCCGCGGATTTACTTTTGGCCGCCCAAGGCATGATGACCACCGACAGCGTCCCCAAGATTGTCAGTCGCCAAGTGCCCATTGGTGGCCAGCGGGTCACTTTTTGCGGATTGGCCAAGGGAGCCGCCATGATCGCCCCCAATATGGGGACGATGCTAGCGGCCATCATGACGGATGCCGCCCTGGAACCTAGCGCCGCGCAACAGGCCCTTCATTCCGCCGTCGAGGTCACCTTTAACTGCATTAGCGTCGATGGCCACATGAGCACCAACGACACGGTGTTGCTATTGGCTAATGGTGCAAGCGGCGTGAGCGTTGGTCCGGCGGAGTTGGGGGAATTTCAGGCGGCCTTGACCAGTGTGCTAGAGGAGTTGGCCCGCATGATTCCCGCCGATGGCGAGGGAACCACCCATGTGCTGGCGATTACCGCCCGCGGGTGCCGGGATTTGGCCAGCGCGCGGCAAATCGCCAAGTGTGTGGCCGATAGCCCGCTGGTCAAATGCGCCATGCATGGCGCCGACCCCAACTGGGGGCGGATAGTCTCGGCGGCGGGATACGCGGGTGTGGCGTTTGACCCCGCGAAAGTTGATCTGCGGTTGAATGGCTTTTTGCTGTATCAGCGGGGAGTTCCGCAAAGCTTTGACGCGGAGGCGGTGTCCCGATCGATCCGCGACCACAAAGATGTGGAAATCGTGCTCACTTTTGGCGAAGGAACCGCGGAAATTACCTACTGGACGGCGGATCTGACGGCCGAATATGTGCGTTTGAACGCCGATTACCACACGTAAGTAGATAGCATGCTGTGCATTGTTAAAAATGCCGCAGCAATCTTGGCCCTTGCCTTAATCTGTTATTTTGAGTCGCCTACAGTCCCTGGCAAGCTTGCGGGACTTTTGTCCAGGTTTTGTAGTAGCCAGGGGCTGATTAACTCTGCCACCGCGGCGTGTCCCGCTTGGTTCCAATGTCCCAGATCGGGATTTGCCGCGGTGCCATGCAGCGGCTGGCCTAGCTTTTTAGCGATGTTGTGCAACTGCGGCGCCAGCGTCAGGCGGCTAATCCCGAGTTCGTCGCAATAGCTGCCAATATGCCGATCGGGAGCATACAAATCGGCAACCCCTAACCGGGCAAGAGCTGTCGTTTGCCGCGCCTGATCCGGGGAAGCCTGCAAACTAGTGGATAACGTCACCACCATAAACTTTGCCCCCGTGCTTTGCACCTCGCGGTTTAATTCACGCAGGCCTAGTTCGGTAATCCGCCATGCCTGCTGCCAGCGGGGATCATGGCCCGGATCGCGGTATACGCCATCATACAAGCCAGCCTCCGTGGCGGATTGAGTGGTGGATTGTTCCTCGCGCTTTAAATAATAATTCACCAATGCCAGCGAGCGGGGCAGATAACACAATTGTCCCAACCGCGTCGTGTCGAGGAGGGAGGGGAGCCAGCTTTTCCATCCACGGGTATGGGAAAGATAGTAGGGAGATTTCAAAAAACGATTGTCGAGCGTCAAGACGTCCCCGGCAAGGGTAAAATAAGGACGCTCCCGCGGATCAATTTCCGGCGAATTATCGCTAATATCATTCCCCAAAAACATCGCCAGCAGCACCACGTCCGGTTGGTATTGCCGCACTACTTCCCTCCACACCAGCGTCTGCTGGGCCAGGCCATATCCATTGACGCCAAAATTAAGCACTTGCACTTGTTGTCCGGTGGGGAGCGCGGCGCTTAGTTTATTTTCCAAAAGTTGGCAATAGGTTTGATCCAAAGGGACCTGATGCGCGGCGGTAAACGAATCGCCCAGAACCGCGATGCGTAGCGTCCCCGGGGGCTTGGCGACTGTTCGCTCAAGATCCCGAAATCCAGCCGAGTTGATGGCGTTCCAGGCTACACCCTCCAGCCGATACCACCCCGCGACATTCGGCCGCAAAGCCGTTCCATAAACGGAGTGAGGCGCATAAAAGATAGGGGCGCTAAACCCGCCGATACGCAGGCAGATTTCGGCAAGTAGCAGTGCCACCACCAGGCCCAGCCCCAGGGCCAGTAGCTTTCCCCGCCAAGTCGCCGCGGGGCGGGAGGTCGCGGGCTGCCGCAAGAGTGCGGAAGGTGTCGCCGTTTGTGCGTCCGACTCGCTTCCGAGGGGGATATCCGATACTTGGGGGGACGGCGCATCCTCGGCGGCTGTTGTGGTTGGAACGGGCATGCCGCCGGATATTATTTACAAGGGTGCGATATCACTGGAAAACCATATCTCTGTGATAATTGAAAATTTTCCAGATGCAAGGCTTTTTTTGACCGTGGCGCGCTTAGATTCCGCGGTGTAGACGCAATTCCGCTAAAATTCGCTCAAGATCGGCGGGTAGGGGGGCGGTAAATGTCAATTCGCGGCCATCCCCCGGATGCTCAAACGTTATCCGCCGCGCGTGCAACGCTTGCCGATCGAGCAAAACTTCTTGATCCTCCACCGCGGTGGAGGTAAACCTTTTGCGCAGCTCGCCACGGGTGATTTGCGACCGGCCTCCGTATAACTTGTCGCACAACACCGGGCATTGAATGTGGGATAAGTGAACCCGAATTTGGTGGGTGCGCCCCGTGCGCGGCAGCAATTGCAAGGCGCTAAATCCGTCAAACCGTTCCGTCACCTCATATTGGGTCTGGGCCGGTCGACTGGTGGCATGATCCCGCCGAATGGCCATTTTTTCTCGTTGATAGGGATGAATGCCAATCGGTTGGTCGATGAGATCGCGATCCCAGGCGGGGGTTCCGACCACAATGGCAAAATACTCCTTGCCCACATCACGCTGCTCAAACTGTTCGGCCAGGGCAAAATGCGCGGCGTCGGTCTTGGCCACAATAATCACGCCACTGGTGTCCCGATCCAACCGGTGCACAATTCCGGGACGCGTGGGTCCTCCGGCTTGGCTTAGTTTCTCAAAATGAAACGCCAGCGCGCTGGTCAATGTTCCCGCCCAATGCCCCCGCGCGGGATGCACCACCATTCCCGGCGGTTTGTTTACCACGGCCAAGAGGTCATCTTCATATAGCAAATCCAGGGGAATTTCCTCTGGTTGGGGGCCGGCCGCGGGAGCCGCGGGTAGCGTCAATTGCACGATATCGCCCGCGCGCAGGCGATAAGCGACCTTGATGGGACTAGTCTGACCGTTGATTTTTACCAGGTTGCCCATGATCGCTTTGCGTAGTTGGACCCGGCTATATTGGTCAAACCTTTCCGCCAAAAAAGCATCCAGCCGCACGCCCGCTTCCGCGGGATCGACGGTATATTCCACTTGATCGCCGGCGCGTGGTGTCATGATGGGCAGCGCGGTGATCGGCTGGAGCAAAGGTAAAGAGGCGTTAGCGAACGAAGGGTGATGATGGACGGCAACCAGCGTTGGCAATTTTTTTGCTCGGGGCATCCTCAAGCTGTTGGCTAGCCAGATGTGTGGTCAGCCAAGTTGGGTAAATATCCCGACCAGAACACGTCGAATCAGTATCACTTAAACTAGGTAATAGGCATTTTTATGGGACAAGCCCCCCGCCATGAATATATCCACTATTCTAAGCACATCCCATGGAGAGTTACTTTTCGGAAGTGGTCGACGGCGACACTGCGGAGGATTCCCCAGCAGGAGTCGCCGGCGTGTTAGGATCGGCTGACGGCGGAGTTTCGCTTGGAACGGCTGGAACCGGTGTTGATTTTGCTGATTCCCTTTCCGCGGGTGTTGATTCCGCCGACGAAGGAGTCGCCGGGGAGGCATCCCCAGAACTCTTTTCCGTGGGAGCCGGTACCGTCGGAGGGGATTTCTCCGGGGTAGCACTTTCGGGAGGGAGAGGGGCGGGGGAATCGGTTTTGGGTTGGGAGGATTCTAGGGGAGGGGTTAAGGAAGGACCGGGAGCCGTTGGCTCCAGGCCCGGCAGTAAGGGACCGGGATTGCCAGGCAAAATCGGCCCTTTGAGGTCGGGAAATGGATTGCTCAAATCGGGGCCGCCAGATCCAGGAAGATTGGGCGTTCCCAACCCGGGCGTCCCCAATCCCGGTGAATTTAAGCCGGGCGTCCCCAACCCCGGAAACCCTAAGTTATCAAAGGGATTTTTGGGTGTGGCCTGAACGGTAATTGGTTCGGCGGTTTTGAACCAAGCATAAAAAGTCTGGGCGTCGGGCGATTTAAGGGATTTCTGTTTTTCCGCGACCAAGGAAGCATACAATCCCTGGGGATAATTTTGGGCCAGTTCACTATATTTTTTTTCAGCCAAAGCCAAGTCCCCCAGGGATTCCGCGGTTTGGGCCCAACCTAGCAAGACTTTTTCCCCCATCACACCAGGCAGAGTCGCGCGGGAAAGTTGTTCAAAGAGGGAATTTGCCTCCTCCAGTTTTTTGGCGGCGGCTGCCTTGTTGGTGTATCGTTCTTGAATGCCGGCGCGTAAATTTAGATTGGCCAATTCGAGTTTGAGCATTTGCCCGGCGGGAGAGCTTCCCAGCTTTGCCACGCTAGCGGTAAGTTTCTTGATCCGTTCGGCGTTATCATCGCCACCCATTTGGTTATCGCGGGGCTGTTGGCTATCGCGATAATATTGATCCCATTGGCTGGCGATTTGTTTTTGGGAGTTTTCCTTGAGGATCAGATAGGCCACAATTAAGACCAAGACCGCCAGCACCCCCGCTAAAATTGCCCGCTGGTAAGGCGCGCAGGCAGCCAGGGTCCGCTCCATCCAATTCATCATATCGGTTTGGGCAATTTCAACTTTGCGGGGGTCATTCATGGTAATCAGGTGCCAGCGTGTTGCTTGGATTCAGAGACAAAATAAAAGCCAGCGGCGTCCGGTAAAATTATTGGGGGGGATAGCCGCAACCGAATGTGGGAAAACAGCTTTTACCAAATCGCAAGTATAGGGGAGACGGGAAAAGCCCGTCAAGGGAAGAGATTCGTTCGATCATATCCTGCCGCTACTAATTTGATGAACAATTTTCCATAATAAGCAGGCTTGGCATAATGACCCCGCTTACCGAACTGGGTAAGCGACAGCGAATATCGCAATTCAAGGTTTCAGGCCACTCCATGTCGGACGGATTAAATCCCTCGCAAAAATTAGCGGTCGAGACCCTCGCCGGGCCACTCTTGGTCTTGGCCGGCGCCGGGACCGGTAAAACCCGCGTGGTGACGTATCGCATCGCCAATCTCATCCGCCATCGCGTCCCCCCCCAAAAAATCCTCGCCGTCACCTTTACCAACAAGGCCGCCCGCGAAATGCAGCAACGCGCCACCCAACTCTTGGGCAAGCGCAACCCCCAAAAGCCCGAAATCAGCACGTTCCACTCACTTTGCTTGCGAATCTTGCGCCGGCAGATTCAACATCTGGGCTATACCTCGCAGTTTGCCATTTATGACCGGGGGGACCAGGAAAGCCTGGCCCGGCAGATTTTGCAAGAGATCAAATGCCCCACCGAAACCCTGCGCCCGGGAGATTTGCTGGCCCAGGTGGGAAACTGGAAAACCGCGGCCCTGCGTCCCGATGACGCCATTCGCCAGGCTGACACGGATAAGCTGCATTTAGCGGCGATCGGCTATCGACGCTACCAGCGGTTGCTGCGCGCGGGAAATGCGGTCGATTTTGACGATTTGTTGTTGCTAACCGAGGAACTCTTTGGCAAATTTCCCCAGGTCAAAAGTACCGAGGCCGCGCGATTTGACCATTTGCTGATTGACGAGTACCAGGACACCAACGCCAGCCAGTACCGCATTGTACAGGGGCTGGCGGGGGGGCATCGCAATTTGTGCGTGGTGGGGGACGACGACCAGGCGATTTATGGCTGGCGCGGAGCGGAGGTGCGGCACATCTTGGGGTTTCAGCGGGATTGGCCCGACGCCAAAGTGGTGCGACTAGAGGATAACTACCGTTGCACGGCACAAATTTTGGAGTTGGCAAATCGGGTCATTAAATTCAATAAACTGCGGCATGACAAGCGGCTCAATCCCGCGCGCCCCAATGGCGACAAACCGGAAATCTGGCAATGCGCGGACGAAGAAGACGAAGCCGCCAAAGTGGTCGGCGACATCAAGCGCCGACTAACCCAGCCGGGCCTGACTCCGCGCGACTTTGCGATATTATTTCGCACTAATGAGCAGCCCCGCTTGTTCGAGCAGGAACTCCGCAAGCAAAAAATTCCTTACGTATTGATTGGCGGACAGTCGTTTTTTGAACGCAAGGAAGTCCGCGATATCACGGCCTATTTGCGGCTGCTGGTCCGGCCCGGCGACGATCAAGCCCTCTTGCGCGTGATTAACACCCCGCCGCGCGGCATTGGCGAAACCACCATCGAAGCCCTCATGGCCCAGGCGAACGCGCTCGAGCGGCCCGTCTGGGGGGCGTTGCAGCCGGGCAACCAGCCCCGGTCGCTGACTCCCGCCGCGCATGCCGCGCTCGACAAATTTCGCCAATTGATCGAAAAGTATACCGCGCGGCTGGGAAAGGAACCGCTGTTGACCTTGGCCGAGGAATTGATCAATGAAGTGAAATATAAAGAGGATTTGCGGCGATTTTATAAAACGGCGGAAGAAGCGGAAGAACGCTGGAACAATGTGGCCGAGGTTTTTAACGCCCTGGCCGCCTATAGCAAGCGTGCGCCTCGGCCGCAACTGGCGGATTTTTTGGATGAAATCACGCTGAGCGACCGGGCCGATCAAAGCGACGAGAAGGAAACCCAATTAGCCAAAAATGCCGTGGCCCTGATGACCCTGCATAGCGCCAAGGGGCTGGAATTTCCCCAGGTGTATCTGGTGGGACTGGAGGAAAACATTTTGCCGCATCACCGCTCCTTGGGGGATGACGAACGCAATATCGACGAGGAACGCCGGTTGTGTTACGTGGGGATCACCCGCGCACAGGACCGGCTGACATTAACACTGTGTCTGGGCCGCAACAAATGGGGCAAACTGCGCCCCACGATTCCCAGCCGGTTCTTATACGAATTGACCGGCCAAGCGGCCAACGCCCAAGAGGTCGCGGCCAAGCTGCGCGCGGCCAAGCAGCGAGCGGACCAGCAGGAAAAGCTGTTGGGGGGGAAGCGTAAGTAGGTCCCGCTCGCCGAGCGGGATTATGGTTTCTGTTTAGCCGCGACGCGTAGCGGAGCGCGGAGCCTTCCGAGAAATACATTTATCACGGAGGAGCGGAGGATAAGCCGAGGTTCACGGAGAAAACAATCTGTAGGAGGCGACTCCGTCGCCGATCTGATCGTAGCGGCGAGGTTTACTCGCCCGTTCCCCGTAGCGCCGACGTTTCGTCGCCGATCTGCCTGTAGCGGCGAGTTTTAGTCGCCCTTTCCCCGTAGCGGCGAGTTTTAGTCGCCGATCTGGTCTTTGCTTGCTAATATATGGTCTCTATTTCCGCGTTTTCATTCCAGGTACTATCCCGTAGGGATAAAAGCCCTTAGCCGGTGGTTGAGCGCAGCGATACCACCGGGAACGGCCTAAGTGCATTCCTGCAATGATGATGCATTTCTTGACAAGGATTTTTTCAAGGGATACTATACGTGAAAATCGCTGTGTCGCTGGCCTGGATATTGTGAATATCCCAGCGAAAAGCCTGAGTAAAATGTTAGGTGTCATGCGATTCACCCTCGCCATTCTGCTCGCAGCGGTTGCCGGTGGCGTGTCTTGCGGCAAGAGAGAGACTCGTATGCAGACATTTTCCATCGGCAGCACAGCGATTGATTTGCCCGACTTTTTGGAGACGCGTATCGAGGACGATACGCTCGTTGCTTTCCTGCCGGGCAGCGACTTTGCCAATCTGCGATTCACAGTCATCAGCGTCACGAAGAAGGATGGGCAGGAGGTTGCCGGAGCGGGCGAGAGGTTGATTCGCAAGGAGGCCACAGAGAGACAGGCTGAGTTGCACGAAGGTAATAACCGCGTCTGGTTTTACGTTGCTGAGCCTGCATGCGAGGGTTCGGCGGGCAGCCTAATGCACTATTGGTATGTCGGTCACGGCGGGCATTCTCTGGTGGTTTCGTGTTTTGTGAATTCTGCGAGGAGTACTGACCCACTAGCACAGCGAGTTCTTACTTTAGTCGAGCCGGCGATTCAGTCTTTCAGGAGAGACACGAAATGACACCTTACCAGAGCGCTGCAGCGAACGTCCTCTCCGCTGTCCGTTCGAGCGTCGCGGGATTTTGTGAGCGCACGGTGCGTTCCACCAGTGCTGCCCAGGTCGTCGCTCAGCTTGGTCGTTCTGCGGAAAAGTGAACTCGTGCAACGCGTATGCCCTCACTGCGATGCGGCGCTCTGTGATGTCTGGCGGTATGGTGACATTGAGATGGGGGAATGTTCCCGCTGCGGGGAGGTACCATTGGCCACGGTCTGCGACGCTCCACCATGGTCTGTTGCATACGAGTCAGAATTTGAAGCGATCGCAGTCAATGACGGTACACACGACTACCTCCTCCGGCTTGCCTGGCTAATTCCTGAGTACAACGTAGTTCAATTGAAGAACATGGAGATCACTGCGAATGGCCGACGGATCGTCCCGCTTGGCATCCAAACCAATACGATTGATCTGCCTAGATTCCTTGAACGCGTTGCGAACCTTCGCCTCGTGATCGAACTCAAGCAAGTTAACGACGACGGTGGCTCATGATCCCGCCGGTTCGCCAGAGTACGACGGTGTCTCCGAATTCGAAATCGCCGAACCATCGCATTCACGGGAGCGGGGGTGGCCAGTCTTTTGTGGAATCAATGTCAACTCCCACGCCCCGTGTTGCGGGTCGTTAGTCATCATGAAGACACCTCGCAATTTTTCTGCTCGTTCTCCAGTAGAGCAGCAGATGCTCACTGAAGATTCTTGGTGCGATGTTTGTGAGGCAGCAGACTTGGGTATGCGAGAAGCACGTGAGTATGAGGACGATGGGCAGATTGTTGTCGAAGGATTTTGTCGTAAATGCGGCAGTATCGTTCGCAACCTAATCTCCGAGATTGGGATGGCACAGCCAAAGAGTCAGTATGAAGGTTGACGTAATGCCTAACCAGAGCACTTAGCGAACCGCCGCCCCGCTGGGCAGTCGAACGGTTCAGGTAATTTGTTCGCGACTGTTGCAGTCGACCGGGCCGTACCCAATAATTAACATCTCGGCGGCGGTCGCTGAGCTTGGGTCGTTATCCCGCTGAAAGAAGTAACAGCGAAATGTCCTTTCGTCCTTGGCACGAGATGAAACAACAAGAAATGTCAATCTTGTCCAAGATGCGCGAAGGGCGAGAAGTGACATTAACGGAAATCGAAAACCTCAGGTCGCTCTTCAATGAATGTGCTGAGATGGACGATGCCGCCGAGGCGATTTGTTACCACGGTGCCGCAGCAATACTTGCGGTAGCCGATGGCGACGAAATCAAAGCGATCAGGCACCGCGAAATTGAAATACGAAAAATAAAAGAACTTCATGTCGAGGAGCAGCGAAATCCGACTGACGGATACGCGACTCAGAATTACGGGATTGACGAATTGCAATTCCGAATCGAATTACTAGACAAACTAGCAAACGCGGTATAACCACCCGTTGCACCCAAGCCCGCGATCGGGTGCTTTTGAACAAGAAGCGTTCATTCCGCGGGCTGGGAGAACTGAAGCGTTAGCCCACTCGAACGCGTTCACCATGTCTCTACCGTTCACAATCAGATGCAGCGATGGTTGGTGCGACCTTACAGACGAGGTCGAGGCGGCAGACCCGCCTTGGACGTTGGCCAGACCGAACGGAGTCGGCGCGTTCCAGTTCTCCATTGCTACCTACAAGAGCGGGCGTATTCTAAATCTGACGGCGCAGGATTTATTGTCGCTCCTCCGCGATTTTGCCAGTTCACGCCAGCTAGTCGAGCCGACAGACGTAGTTGTCGAGGATGCAGATCTCCGACTTGCAGCAGGTAGCTTCTGTTACGGTGACGACTTTTTGAGAGTCTGGTATGTTTCCGACGGTCGAAGTTGCGCGAAGGTCACTTACACATCTGTTTGGGATACACAGCATTCTGAGTTAACCGATTGCGAGCAGATGATTCGGACTTTGAGATTTGAGTATGAAGAACGAGTGGCCTAACCAGGGCGCTACAGCTAACCGCCGCCCCGTTGGGCAGTTGGACGGTCCGGGTAATTTGATCGCGACTGTTGCAGCCGACCGGGCCGTATTTCATAATATTTTAAATTGCCAAAGCAACAATTCGGCGGCAGTTGCTGAGCTTGGTCGTTAGGCCGCTTCACACGCCATGAGTAATTCCGACAAGCTTGTGATTTATCCGATGCCGAGTTTGGTCGCGACTTTGCTGAACCGCGAGCGCGCCAAGGGCAGTCCGTTGACCGAAGCAGAGGTCATCGAGATTCGAGACAACTGCCCGTCTGTTGCAGTCCCGATTGACGTAGTGCCGAAGATTGATGCCGAGCGTGGCTACAAGGACATTGACCCGGAGCGATGCTGGGAGGAGTGGCAGGAGACACGGAAGAGTTTGGTATGATGATGACGTGGCCTAACCAGGGCGCTACAGCTAACCGCCGCCCCGTTGGGCAGTAGGACGGTCCGGGTAATTTGTTCGCGACTGTTGCAGCCGACCGGGCCGTAATTCATAATATTTTAAAATTGCCAAAGCAACAGTTCAGCGGCGGCCGCTGTGCTTGGTCGTTAGGTCGACGCGCGCTATCATGCCAAAGCCGAATCCAAACGACATCAGTATCGGTCCTGACAAGTGGATTACCTTTGTTGACATCGCTGGCCGTCCATATGCACAGGCTGTTTCCATTGATCATATGATCTCAGCTATGGAGTCGTTTTGGTCAGCTTTGGAGACTGAGTGTGTTGCCGGGTGTTGTGGTATTGATGCGTTTTCACTCTGGCCAGAGGACATTCAGGCTGTCTGTCGCTCACAGGATGAGCGGTCGATAGCATCAGGGCTTGAGGCCCTGCTTGAGTTTATCGAGAAGAGTAGGGCAGACACTTTTGTCAGTAGTCGCCTGAACAATCTTTTTGATAAGAAGGGTCTCATTGAGTTGATTCAGCACCTTCAGAGTTATGTGGTATCACACAAGTCGGCCTAACCAGAGCGCTGCAGCGAACCGCCGCCCCGCTGGGCAGTAGGACGGTTCAGGTAATTTGTTCGCGACTGTTGCAGCCGATGAGGCCGTATTTCATAATATTTGTAATTGCCAAAGCAACAGTTCGGCGGCGGCCGCTGTGCTTGGGTCGTTAGGTGGCGGCGGGCGTAGCAATTGTAATTGAAGCTATTCGATGGAGGGAGCATGCCCGAAGAGTCAATAGAACCGATCGAAATTGTCGGCGTCGTCCAACCTCCGGGGCCTGGTGGGGGAAAAAACGACAACGAAGAACTCTGGTCGCTAATCGTCATTGTTCATCCTTGGAAACATGAAGGCGGTCTGCTCGACTCGCGCAGGCTGCGACTTGTGCAAAACGGATTCACCGACGACCAACTCCGACAGAGCATGGCATCGATCAAACCTTACAGCGTTATGCGCGCTCGCGTAAGATTGTTTGAGCATAGTCCGAATATGTTCTTGTCAGCGGAGGTAATCGAAGTTCGGAATCGCAATGATCCCGACACGGAACTTCATGCGATCGCGAGCGAGCAGCAAAAGCCGATTGTCCTCAAGCATCCGCTCCTCGGCCAACTCACCTTCGAGCGGGGATACAACTCATTCCAGGCAAAGCTCACGCTGGCAGAGGAACCAATCAGGCTTAGAGTCGACGCGGACGGGGAAGCACCCGATCCGGCCACCCTGTCAATTGCCGAACAGTTTTGGAAGGAGAATGCCGACTGGGATCGTCGACTCCGTGAGTTCGCGGCGGCTCGATTAATCGAGTTAAAAAACGACACGTGGCTCCAAGAGGGTGAAAAGCCGCTGACCGAAGCAGAATTCATCAAAAAGTTGATTCCCAACTCGATAGGCTTCGATCCGCCGGACGGCTTCACGATTTATTACGACGACGGCGACATCTTTTGGGGGCATGCCATTGAAATCCGCGGCACCCTGAGCATAGGGCCGCAGTCCGCCGAGATAACCGGCTAACACTGACACACGGCGGTGCGGCGACGCCACATAACCAACCAATGCAGTGGACCGAGCCGGTGGGTAAGTTTCTTGTAGTTCGTGAGCCGGCATGGTGCCGAATAGGCCACTGAGCGGAATCCATAATTTTGCAGAAGCCATGGCCCAGATTGAGCACCTTAACGATCACCCTGACGACTCTAATCGCGGGCTCTATCTTCTCGATTGCAGCGCCTTCACCGACATTCTTCCGGCCGTTTCCCAACTTCCGGGTAAACACTTTGTCACTCTGATGGTCGCGGATTTCTCTACCGTGACTCAAGAACATATGGTGGCCTTGTCGCAACAATTGATTGCGGCTGGTTCTCGATACTTCTGTGCATGGGGACGCGATTGCCAAATGGCTCACCTTGCTTTTGATCTTGCCTGCTGCGAATACGAAGCCGACAATGAACAAGTGATTATCACGACAGATCACTCAAACGAATCAATTGAAGACGCAATATGGTTTGCTTTGGTCTGCGCGTATCCCGTCGATCCGTACGACAAAGAGTGGCACGCTACGATAGCAATTTGCGTCAACAACCAATCCGCGTCGCACATAGTACGCAAAGCATTCACGGACCCGCTCAAATTCTCCGAAAAGAATGGTTCCGTCGTGGATGAAGAAACATAACAATACCGGGTACCGGATATCCCAGGAACTTGTTCTTGGGCGGCTAAACCGCAAGAAGCACCTCTTATATTTATCATTGCCTTACCCCGGGGAGTCGCTGCTCTGCAACCCGGGACTATGTTCTGTAACCGCTGCGCGGTAGGAGGGGAAGGCAATTAAGAATTAAAAATTAAGAATTAAAAATAGAATATTAAGAGTGGTCATTAGCTATAAAGATGTCGCTCTTTCGGAGCTACGCGTCGCGGTTTGCAATAAATTAAAGACCAAAGACCCAAAATCAGATCGGCGACGAAACGTTGCTGCTACGGGCAGATCGGCGACGAAACGTCGCCGCTACGACCAGATCGGCGACTGAGTCGCCTCCTACAGATTGTATTCTCTGTGAACCTCGGCCTTTCCTCCGCTCCTCCGTGACAAATGTATTTCTCAAAAGGCTCCGCGCTCCGCTGCGCGTCGCGGCTAAACAAAGACCAAAAACCAAAAACCAGCATGGCGAGAAAAACGTCGCCGCTACGGGTAGAACAGCGAGTAAAACTCGCCACTACGACTGTTCGTCGCAAATTCCCCGGCCAAAGCAGACCAGGCACATATCGTCGCTTTGGGGATGTCCGCTGACAAACGCCTTAATATCGTCCAGGATCAGATGCCCCAGGTCGCTGACATCGTTAAAGGACTTGCCCATTTGCCCGCGCAGGCGGTCCGTGCCATACAACTCTTTTTGCGGGTTCATCGCCTCGCTAAAACCATCCGTATACAACGCGACAAATTGCCCCTTTGCCAGCGTGCGCTGGTTGGCCGTGTATTCGTAGCCATCCACCACGCCCAGCGGCAGTCCGGAGTCATCCTCCGCAAAGGCGGTGATAACACCGGTTTCTTCGCGAATCAGGGGGGCCATGTGCCCGGCGTTAACCACGGTGATTTCGTGCGTGCGGGGATCCAGCACCAACAGCACAAAGGTGACAAACCGGTCTTCCCAGCCGTGGCGGCAAAAGTTGGCGTTGATTTTATTTACCGCCAGATTCAACTCGGGCTCGCTGGCCAGGCAGTATCGGACATCACTAGAAAGTTTGGCCATGACCAGGGCCGCGGAAACCCCTTTGCCCGCGACATCGGCCAGGATTACCGCCACACGCCCTCCGGGCAGGGGGATATAGTCATAAAAGTCCCCCCCCACTTGATTGGCTGGCTCGTAAAAGTCAAAAAAGTGATAGTTGGGTATGAGCGGCGGCGAGGAGGGCAAAAGTCCCTGCTGCACCTTATGGGCCAGCGCCAAATCCCGATCCAACTGGTGCTGGCGGAGTAGGTTTTCGTGCATTTGGATGTTATCCAGCACGAACGCCGCCTGCGTCGCCACCCCGGCCAAGACCTCTAAGTCTTCTTCTTGAAAGCGGTTGCGCTGATCCAGACTGTCGATCTGGATCAGGCCCAGGGCCTCGTTGTCGCTATTGACCAAGGGGGCGCACATGAGCGAACGGATGCGAAAATCGGCGATGCTTTGGCTCATTTCAAAGCGTTCATCCGTGGCGGCGTCGGCGGACAGGATGGCCTGTTTGCTTTGGATGACCTCGTTCACGATGGTCCGGCTCAGGCGGATGGATTCGTCCGCATCCCCCCGGCGGTGTTTGACCGAGCGCGGGACAATCTTGCCATCCTTGGTCTTGAGCGCCACCAATCCCCGATCCGCCTGGACAAAAATCTTAAACAGACTTTCCAGCAGCTTGGGGAGCACATCATCCAGCGATAAGGTTTTGCACAGACTTTGGGTGATTTCTATAAGGGCCCGCAGCTTTACTTCGGGATTGACCGCCAGCCGAATTCCCCCCTTGCCGGAGGAAATGTCTAGCTTGGACATGATGGCACCACGAGATTCCGGCGTGGCGGAGCTGTCCTCCTCCATGAGGACGCCAAAGCCAAAATCGCTTAGCGTGCGGCCGTTCGACAGTGTTTGCCGTGTATTGAGCAGGGATTCCAGCTCAAAAGCGAATTCCAGGTCGCAAATCCGAATTCGGTCCCCCGATTGCAGCGGTTGCCGTCCCTGCACCAGCTCATCATTCAAAAACGTGCCGTTGCGACTTTTTAAATCTTCTAGTAAATACCTGCCATCCAAGAGCAAAATATGCGCGTGCTGGCGGCTAACCGCCCCCACGTCGATGACGACTTGGCAGTCGGGATGACGGCCCAATATCATGCGTTCGCCAACCAAGGGGAAATTTTGGCCGGCATGGTCGCCATTGAGGAGCTTGAGGGATGCGGTGGTTGTCGTCGTCGTAAGATCGGCCAGACTCATGCAAATCACAGCGAGTTAAAAGCCAGGAACCGATAGTCAGCCTAGATTGTAGACCCCGCCGCAAACTCTCGTCAATTCGGGGCAATTGCATTTAGCTGATGGCATTTTCAGCGGCATCGCCGCCGCGGCGTCAAAAAAACTCAAATTGGCCTAAAATCAAGCGGATCGGCCCACCAGCCAGCCGCAAAGATTGAAAAAAAAGAGTAAAAATCCAGCCAGGGCAAACACACTTTTCACCTGTTCCCATGCGTTATCGCCGGCAAATTGCCACAGGCTAAATTCGCGCACGGTCCCGCCGTGGGTGGTGAGGGGGGGTAGCCCGGAATGAGAATTAACGGTTAATGGCCTATCCGCTGGAGAAAAGAAATTTCCCTGGTTTTGTCGGGGTTGCCCAGAGGGTGGCTGCGTCGCGGGAACGGCGGAAGCTGATAACACAGGATCTATGGGTAGAAGAGGACTGGCGACCGGCAGGGCAGGGGATTGAGAGGAAGCCTGCGGGGAATTTGGCAACGCAACCGCCAAATCCCGGGTGGGCCGAATGCTCGGATTTGAAAATGAATTAATGGCTGCTTTTGTTCGATCTGGGGTCTGTGATAAAGGCTGCGTCCCGAGCTGGCTTTGTGGTGCCTGGTTTTGGAGTGTCTGATTTAGCGTTGTCTGATTTTGGCGCGAAACATTCGCAAGTTGCTCCAGTTTGGGCCGGGGGGTCCCCGGCACAGCGAGCTTTTCCAGGGGGGGCAAGGAATCGAGAAACTCGACCACGCGTCCTCCGTACGCGCCGCTGGTGTAACCGTCTCCCTGGCCAAATAATACCCCCGCGACTTCGCCCCGGGCATTCAGGATAGGCCCGCCGGAATCTCCCTGGCGGGCAGCGGCCCCTAGTTCGACGATTTCCAGGGGCCAATTTGCCGCGGGGGCCAAATACTGGCTGCAGCGGCCTGTTTGCAGCAGGTAATCCCCCGAACCGTATCCGGCAATCCACAGTGTTTCGCCTAGCTTGGGGGCAACGGTGGTCAGAGGCAAAGGCTCCACACCCGGCGGGGGAATAACAATTGCGGCCAGATCCCAATCGCGATCGGTTTTTACCACGCGGCCTTGATATTGGGTCCCGTCGGGAAACACCACCACCGCGCCATGGGTGGCGTCGCGCACGACATGCCAGTTGGTGATGACCAATCCATAGGTGGCGGTTTTGGCGATTAAGGTGCCCGAACCAAGGGCCAGGGATTTTTTTTCCGGAGCGATGATCCGCGCAATCGCCGGATGGGGCGTTTTGGAGACGGCGCGACCTTGCGCGACGGGAATGGATCGCTGCGAGCCGGGAGCTCCCCACAACGTCTGCCACCAGGACTGCTGGGAGGCCAGTTGGGGCGTGTCCGCGGGATAGTTGAGTTGGGCCAGAATGTGACCGGGATAGAACCAACCAGCGCAGCAGAAGGCACAGCACAGCCGGACTAACCAGCCAGCGCGAAAAGGGAAAAAACCGCCATGCCGTGCAAATGGGGATGCCACAACAATTGAGCCAAGGAGGAACTGAGCATCCTTGCTCGATTAAGTCTGGCGCCTATAAACGCGCGTCTGCCGCGCGATGCGGGCAAAATGGCTTAACGCGATTTAGCGTGTGCCATTTGTTCGCGGCCTGTCGCAACAAGTTAACCGCTATAGCTAATTACTAACTGCGAGAGCGACTGCTGACCGACTGGCGGCGGACCAAGCGGGGGAGGCGCGAGTCGCGGCACCGCCCGTTGGGCCCGCGCCGATTCTCGATGCAAGATGAGATTTAACAGGCGACGGCGCAATTCCGCTTTTTCCCCAGCTTCGGCGGAGGTTTCCGCGGGCAAATCCTGCCGGAGCGATTTGGCAGGTTCCATAGAATTCATAACCGATCCTTTATTCACACGGTGGAGTTCTGGTCACCCCGTCCGTGGGCGATCTTTGCCTGTGCAACCGCCGCAAAACGGGGGTGCCAACATCCTTTTGGCAAAGCTGCTATCACACTATCAAGGGGATCGACCAGAAAACCGGCGAAAATTCACAGAGTTGGGCGGAGCCGGGAGATTTTCGCTAGTCGGCAAAGTTTGCCAAAGAGGATGGGAAGAATGGAGTTTGGAGGTTGGGACTAGCCGCCAAATAGGAAAGTTAGCCCCAACTCAAATACCCGCTTAAGACATGGTGGGACTAGGCGGGGTAATCCTTGCAAGCATTAATACCGTCTGGGCCGCTGGTCGCCACCCCACCATTTCACGGGAGTGAGATGAAGACATTTTTCCGCTACTTTGCCAAGTCATATACCATCAGATGGTTTTGCTCGCGTAAGTAAAGCTTTTTGTCCACGACCACGGGATGGGCCCAGCTTTCGCGTTCTTTAACCACCGGCATGAATTTACCCTTGAGGATATACTTGGCGGGGTTGGCCTCGATCAGGGCCACGGTGCCATCCTCGTAGCGAAAAATCAAATGCCCCGCGACAGCGGTTGTGGCGGCTGAACCACCCCCCGGACCGCGAAATTTATCCCCCCAGGTCTTTTCTCCGGTGAGGGCGTCAATACAGGTGGGAAATCCGTTGCCGTGTCCATTTCCTAGATAGATATGCTTGCCGATCAGAATCATTCCGCCGTGGTGGTTTTGCAGATTGTCCCCGGATTTAAAGTATACCTCATTGGCCTGAAAATTTCCGTTGTCATTCGTGATCTTGATTAAGCAAGAGCCTGTGCCGTACCCGCTCGAGCCAAATATATAATCCCCCGCGACAATTGGCGTCGGGATATTCGCGGTGCCGTTGGCGACTCTGTTATAGGTCCATAATAGCTTGCCGTCTTGCGCGGCGACGCCGATCAAACCCCTTCCGACCAGCGTGACGTATTGCTTAACCCCTCCCGCCTTGCTAATCATGATCGAGGAATATCCCGCTCCCGCGCTCCCATTTCCGCCGGGATCGGGCATGGCGGTTGTCCAGACCGTCTCGCCGGTCTTCTTGTTAAGGCAAACGATCATCGCATTGTCGCCCCCCGGGGTGCACAGCACGTGATCACCATCAACCAATGGCGATTCCGAAAATCCCCAGCCGGAATGCATTCTCCCTTGCCATTCTTTGTCAAAATTTTTGGACCAGACGACGCTGCCATTATCCGTCTGCAGGCAACTGATCGCTCCATCGGATGAAACCACGTACAGCCGGTCCCCGTCGATCGCGGGGGTGCAGCGCGACCCTTTGTATCCATGATCCGGTTCGCCATTGGTGACGGGCGTGGACCATACAACTTCACGCTTGTCCAAATCGACGGCCATTACGCATTGCGCGTTATCCCGGTTACCGACGGTGTACAATCGATTCCCCACAATGCTGACACTGGAGTATCCGTCTCCTAGCCCTTCCATTTGCCACAATAGTTGGGGCGGCTTGGCTTCCCAGTCGGTATTGATGCCGGTGCTGGCGCTTATGTTGTCTCGCTTGGGTCCGCGCCATTGGGGCCAATCCTCGCCCCGGCAGACTTCACACAAAAGGCTTCCCGCCAGGCAAAACAATACCAAAAGCGACACACGTTTCATAACTTGGGTCCCTAGAATTAATCGAAGAATGTTAAATGGGATTTTGCCGCGCGGCGCATGGCACCGGGGCAAGCAATACGTTGGCGGGCAGGGCAGGCGTGGAGCTGATTTTTTGGGCGCTTCCCCGGCCTACCAAGTATACAGACGGCGGGATCAATACCAGTAACCTACCGAATCACCGCCATCTGTGCCACAAAAATTATTTTTCTAGAAAAAAATTGCGGCAGATAAGCTTATCCCTGGCGATTTGGCGTGATCCTCCGCGGTTGGTAAAACGTGCGCACATCAATCCAGTGCATGCCCGCCCGCCGCGCCGCTTCCAAGCCTGGGTCGGTGTCTTCATATACCAGGCAGTGCTCCGCCGCCACGCCCAACCGGCGGGCGGCCTCGAGAAATATATCCGGATTAGGTTTGTGGCGTTCGACATCATCGGCGGTCACCACGGCGTCAAACAGATGCAGCGCCTGGATATGCGAAAGAATTTTTTCGCAGACGCGGCGAATGCCCCCCGTGGCCACCGCCAACGGTAGCTTGCCGGCGTAAGATTGGGCGACGCGCAGGACCGGTTCGATGGCGCTCACCTGATGTAAGATATCCTCAAATTCCTGCTCTTTTTCGATGACCATGGCCGAAACATTTAGCTGCCGACCCTGCTCAGAGGCCAACAGTTCAATTATTTTGTGCGTTGGCCAGCCACCCAGGGCATAAAACCGATCTTCGTCCAGTTCCAGGCCATGGCGATCCAGCGTGGAGGTCCAGGCCAAAAAATGCGGCGGCATCGTATCCGCTAAAGTGCCATCACAATCAAAAATAATCCCCTGAATGCCCCGTTCAGCAAGTTCTTGTTCCGTCATAAGTTGTGCGTTAAAAAGGAACCGTGTTGTAAAATATTGCTACCGCCCAATTATCCCTGGATCTAGGTCATGGCTCAAGGGTAAATTCCCCTGTCCCGGGGGGGGGCGTTTTATTTGTATTTTAGAATCAAGATTCTCCTGGTATTATAACCGCTTATGCATATTCCCGCCGAACTGATCGATTATGCGCATACCCTGGCTTGGCCCATCCAATGGGGCGATCAGGACCTGTATGGGCATGTCAATAACACGATTTACCTGCGTTGGTTTGAAAGCGGAAGGATTGGCTATTTAGAAAAGATTGGCTTTGACAAGCTGCTAGAACGGGAAAAAATTGGGCCGATATTAGCCGCGGTGCAATGCAATTTTAAACGGCAGTTGCGCTACCCGGATCAGGTATTAATTGGCTCGCGGGTCGCCCGGATTGGACGTACCAGTTTTACGATGGAGCACGTGATTTATAGCACCGCGTTGGGGTCCATCGCGGCTACGGGGGATTCGACCATTGTTGCATTTGATTACCAGCGGCAAATTCCCACGCCAGTTCCGGCGGAAATGCGGCGGGCGATGGAAGAGCTAGCGGGAAAAGCGCTATAATTTACCAAATTTGATGGAATCGATTTGTTCCGCCCCGCGATTTACCGTAGTATAAAGGTTGTCATTTATGGAAATCGAAATGTAGCGGAACTTACCAAAGTTCATTGGCTTGGTAGCGGAACTTACCAAAAGTTCTGATTTCACAGTAAAAAAAATTGCTGGTGAAAGAATTTTGTCGGCAAGGGAACTATCTTAGCGGCACTGCACACCCTGTTTTCGGGGAATTTGGCGATGAGTTCGGCGCTTCATGATTCTAGCCTGCAGTTTTTACCACCCAGCAATCGCCCGCCGCATCCCGCCACTGGCACAGGTGGCCCGCCTTCGACGTCGCTGTCCCCAAATAAGTCCAAGCTAAAGTCGGGGGAATTTTGGTTGGATGGGGAAGTGGTGGGCTGTGCTTGCCCCGAGTGCCGGGGACCGATGTCGATTCGCCTGTGGCTGATGTTGGCGGATTGCGCCATGTGCGGCGCCAGCTTGGAACTGACCCTTGAGCAAGAGCGTGAGATCCATCGCCTACTCGAACAATCCCAGCCACAGCTCGCTCCTCCGGTTTCCCCTCCTGCGACTCCTCCCGCGGCCAGGACCACCGCTCCCCAGCCAACCAAACCTCGTCCACCAAGTCCGCAGACACGTGCGGTTCCCTCGACTCAACCCGCAACGGCGCGCTCCGCGGCCAAAGTTTCGTCGGCAAAAATCCCGGCGCCGGCTCCCGCGGCACCAATTGCCAAAACCGTCCCTCCGCCACCCCGTTCCCCCGCGGTACCTCCTCCTCTAACGGTCGTAGCGCCATTAGTTTCTCCGCCGGTGGTTGCCGCTCCCCCTGTACAGCGTCAGCAAGCGCCTGCATCGCAGCAACAGCGACAGGGTACACGTCTCAGTACCGCCGCGCATCCGCGTCACTGGGATGAGGGGGATGAGCCGGGCCATTGGAACTGGGACAACTTAATCGCATTTTTGGCCAGCACGATTTTTCATATCATCCTAGTAATGCTGTTGGCGCTGTGGAACTGGACCGCTTCGGACGAAGAGCGTTCCCCGCGGACGCTCTTGGCGGCAACCTGGGGAACCGCTGAAAAGGAAGGGGATAAGCCTCAGCCGGAGCCAGAGGAAAATCGTCCCATTAATATCGATCCCGGCCCGGAGGAAACCCCCTTGCCGCCGGAGCCTCCTCCGCCAGAGGAACCCCCCAAACCCCCAGTGGAAAACATCCAACCCGCTCCCGAGCCCACCCCGGAGTTGCCGGAATTAAAAGTCGCCCAGGATGAGCAACTGCAGGATCAGCCCCCCACGCTGGACCAGCTCAAGACCGAGCTAGCAACGGTGGACGCCCCGCGCATGCACCAGGGGCGTGATCCCCGGGTGCGCTCCCAATTGGTCGAGCACGAGGGGGGAACAATCTTTACGGAGGCGGCCGTGGCCCAGGGATTGCGCTGGATTAGCCAGCACCAGGGAGAGGATGGGCACTGGAGTTTGGGGCATTTTTCCCAACACGGAGAATGCCGCGGGCGCTGTGATGGCCTGGGGCATGCGCATAGTAACACCGCCGCCACGGGGTTGGCGTTGTTGCCGTTTTTGGGGGCGGGACAGACGCACCGGACGGGAATTTATAAGGAACATGTCAAACGCGGCCTAGAGTGGTTGGTTGCCGCCCAAGAGTCCAATGGTGACCTGCGCGGCGAGGGTCTGCATAATATGTACGCCCACGGGATCGCGGCGTTGGCCCTGTGCGAGGCGTACTCCCTTACCAAGGAAGATTGGCTCAAGGTCCCCGCCCAAAAAGCGATCGACTTTATCGTCAGCGCGCAGGATAAACGGAGTAATAAAACCGCCGGCGGCTGGCGTTATGAACCCGGTCAGCCAGGAGACCTAAGCGTGGTCGGCTGGCAACTGATGGCGTTGCACAGCGCGCGGCACGCGGGTTTGCATGTCGAACCACAAACGCTCAAGCGAGCGGAAAAATTCATGAAATCGGTGGGGACCGGGGAATACGGGGGATTATTTTCATACATGCCTAAACAAGCCCCCACTTCCACGATGATCGCCGAAGGGCTCTTATGCATGCAGTATTTGGGATGGCCCAGCGATCATAAAGGCATGCAGGAAGGAATCGACCACATGCTGCACAATTTACCCAGCCCCGACCAACCTAATATTTATTATTGGTACTATGCCACGCAAGTAATGCATCATCTGGGGGGAGAACCCTGGGAAACCTGGAATGACGCCAACATGAAAACCTTGCTGATCCTGCAGGAAACCACCGGCCACGAAAGCGGTAGTTGGGCTCCCGCTGGCGGCAGCAAAGGGGGACATGACGTCCAACAAGGAGGGCGCTTGTATATGACCGCCCTGGCGGTGTGCACCCTGGAAGTTTATTACCGGCACTTGCCTCTTTACCGCACCATCAAGATTAAATAACGGCCAAAAGTAAATAGTGGCAAAAGGCCGACGCGGTAGTGAATTTTTAGGTTTGTTTTTTTCTCCATTGCCATGCTCCATTACACAAGCTTTATCGGTTGCCTGGTATTCTGGCTGTCGCTGGCTGGAATGGGACCGTTGTTGTCTGCCGCCGAGCGTGTTTATTTTCACGACTTTCAAAAAGCACCTGGTCCCGAGTGGCAAAATGCCCCCTTGTCCGATCGGGCGCGACAGCAAAAAGTCCTGGGAGATTATGCGAACGACACGATTGAATTTGCTCAGGCAAAGCTTCCCCCGCATCAGTATTTGCGAATTAAATTTGATTTGCACATCATAGGTTTATGGCAAGGGGCCGAGACCGGCCAAGCTCCCGGAGCGGCGGGAGTCTTGCCGGCGATCTGGTCCTGCCGGTTGGGGGAGGGTCCCTATTTAATTCAGGCCTCGTTTGCCAGCGCCGAGGACTCGCTGCAGTCGTATCCCGATTTGGATTTGCGGTTGGTGTCCCCCCTCAAATTTGGCCCCACCTCTAGGTCTCTTTTTTCTAATCGCCGCGACCGCTGGAATAACCCCTTTATTTCCGATGGCATTATCCTCCATAAAATCCAGTTGCTCATTCCCCATACCGCCGAGAACCTCAATCTCAAATTCAACGGCCAAAATTTGACCGGTATTTTGGAAACAGCCTGGGCGTTGGATAACTTTAACGTCGATGCTCTCTCCTTAGAGGAAGTTCCGCCGTTAACCCCCGCCCAATTACGCGATTGCTGGCAAGTTCTGGGGGAAGCTCCCCCCGAAAAAGCCGCAACCGCTGCCTGGCAACTGGTGGCCCAGCCTGATCAGGCGGTATCCCTGGCACGCGAGAAAATCCCAGAATTTATCACCGTTGACCCCCAAACCGCCCGTCAGCGGGAAATGGCTAAACAGTTGATCACTCAGTTGGACTCGGACTCTTTTGCCGATCGCCAAGAAGCCTGGCATCGCCTGCAAGAATTAGGCCCGGCGCTCTCCAGCGTGGTTCAGCAGGCTTGGCAGCGGGCTGAATCCGCCGAAGCCAAGGAAAAACTGCGGTTATTGCTGCAGACCTGGGCCAGCCAGTCCGGGCCGCAATTTTCGCGGCAAGATTATCTGCGCTTGCGACTCGCGCGGATTTTGGAATTGATCAATTCTTCGGAAAGCCTCGAGTTGGCGGGAAAACTGCGGGAATAAGGCTAGCTTCCCGGAGAGCCGCTTTTTCTTTTTTTGCTGGTTTCGGGTAATCGCCGCATCCCGCAACCGACGATTCCGGGTCTAATTCATCTCCCCTTAGGCCACTATGCGCCGACCCGCCAAAAAGGCTAAAATGCCGCCATTGTGCCGCATTGTGAATGCCGTCGCGCGCCGCGCGGCCCGCGGTAACTGACTTTTGACTGGCCCAACCGACTGGCGGATAAGGATCATTTGCTTTGTTACGAACACATACTTGCGGGGAATTGCAAAAAGCTCAAGTCGCCCAAACCGCCACTCTTTGCGGCTGGGTGGATAGCTACCGCGCGCACAGTAGCAATCTGCTGTTTATCGATTTGCGCGACCGGTATGGTGTGACGCAGGTGGTGGTGGATCCCGACAGCGGCGGCCCGCTGATGGAACTGGCCAAAACCATCCGCGTCGAGGACGTTATTCGCGTCACGGGGGTGGTGGCTTCGCGGCTAGAGGGAAAAATCAATCCCAAACTGGCCACCGGCGAAATTGAGCTGCGCTGCCGCGAACTAGAAATATTAAATAAATGCGCGAATTTGCCCTTTCAGCCGGGAGGAACGGAAGTTCCCGGTGAGGACTTGCGGCTGAAATATCGTTATTTGGACTTGCGCCGGCCGGAAATGCAACGGACGTTGCTCCTGCGGCATCGCATCGTCAAAACAATGCGGGACTATTTTGACGAGCAAAATTTTATCGAGGTCGAAACCCCCGTCCTGGGACGAAGCACGCCGGAGGGGGCGCGGGATTATTTAGTCCCCAGCCGGGTTAATCCCGGGCATTTTTATGCCTTGCCGCAATCGCCCCAGTTATATAAGCAAATTCTGATGATGGCCGGTTATGACCGGTATGTGCAGGTCGCCCGGTGTTTTCGGGATGAGGACCTGCGGGCCGACCGCCAGCCGGAATTTACCCAATTGGACGTGGAGATGTCCTTTATCACGCAGGAGGATGTGATCGGGGTGATCGATGGCCTGGTGCAACGCATCGCCCGCGATGTGTTAAATTTAGAGGTTTCGCTGCCGCTGCCGCGCATGACCTATGACGAGGCGATGGAGCGTTTTGGCCATGATGCGCCCGACCTGCGCTACGGACTGGAGTTGGTGGATCTAACGGATTTGGCCAAAAACTGCGACTTTCGGGTGTTTCAGGCCGCCGCGCAAGGGGGGAACCGCGTCCGGGGGATCAACGCCGCCGGAGCCGCTGACAAATACTCCCGCAAGGATATTGATGAATTGACGGATTGGGTCTGTAAAAATTCCGGTGCCAAGGGGTTGGCCTGGTTCAAGGTGGAAGCCGACGGCAAGCTTGCGTCCCCTATTGCCAAAAATTTTCAGCCCGAACAACTGGCCGCTATCGCCACGCGCATGCAGGCCCGTCCCGGCGACTTTTTGCTCTTTTTGGCGGATACCTTTGAAATTACCTGCAAGGGACTGCATCAACTCCGCAAAAAATTTGGCGTCGACCTGCGACTGTATGATCCCGCCACGATGAATTTTAGCTGGGTGGTGGAATTTCCCATGTTTGCCTGGGACGAAGAGGAAAAAACCTGGGCGGCCATGCACCACCCCTTTACCGCGCCCCGTCCGCAAGATTTGGATTTATTACGGACCGACCCCGGTCGCTGCCGAGCGGTGGCCTACGACCTGGTTATTAACGGCAGTGAAGCCGGCGGGGGAACCATCCGTATTCATGACCAAACGGTCCAGCAGCAAGTTTTTGAACTGTTGGGCATCGATGCGGAGAAACAGCGGGATCGATTTGGGTTCTTGCTGGATGCGTTGCAGTTTGGCGCGCCCCCGCATGGGGGGATCGCCTTGGGGATTGATCGCTGGATTATGCTATTTGGCGGCTTAGATAATATTCGGGACTGCATCGCCTTTCCCAAAACGCAGAAGGCCACGGATCTCATGACCGAAGCGCCGGGCACGGTTGACCCCCGTCAACTACGCGATCTGGGAATAGAACTAAAAAAACGCCCTGATTAACACCCAGGCCAGACGTAACTCCAGCCTGGAAAAAGGATTTTTGCACATGGCGACTGACTGCTTTGCTGGCAAAGTGTCGTGGTTGTGGATTTTTGCCCTGGGCGTGTGCGTAGGGGGGTGCCAACAACAACCCCCCCCGGTACCCGCGTTGCATGCAGCGACGGCAAGTCCCGGCGCCCCTAATTCCCAGACGACAAATACATCCCCGGCAACTAAAATTCCCCCGGCCAGCGGGACCCTGGCCAGTCCGGATCAGGCAAACGGCCCCGCCCCCGCGACATCGCCATCGGGCCTGGCAAATCCCGAACAGGGAAGCTTGGCCGGTGATGCAAGTTCCGCCGGCCCGACACAAGGCAGTCAAAATTCAACCGCGTCTGGTGCCTCACCGGCCGCCGCTATACCCAACAATCAACAGAATTTGGCGGCGGCGCCCACGGCCCCGGACGTTGGTGCGCAAGTGCCGCCCCCGGGGAAGGCTTCGCCCTCTTCCGGCACCAGTGTGGCATTAGCGGGCATTCCACCCGTGAGGATGAGTGCCGCCCATGAACAAGGTGTCAAAGTCAAGGTAGGGGATTTATTTCCGCAGGTGGCCTTGCCGGATGGGGAGGGCCAGCCCCACACCGTGGCCGATTATCAAGGGAAGCCGACGGTAGTGATCATGTGGCGGGGAAACAACCCATTTGCGATAGAGGCCCTGAAGGACGCGGAGCCGTTAATATTGCGACAGTATGGCAAGGTGGGATTAAAAGTGGTGGCGATCAACTCGTTTGAAAAAGCGGCCGATCAGGAGTCGCTATTGGGTGAATGGAAACCCGGTTTTGCCATGCTTTGGGATACGGAGCAAAAACTACTCACTGCGGTGGGGGGAGCGGAATTTCCCCGTATTTACTTGCTTGATTCCACGGGACGGGTGCTTTGGCTGGATATTGAGTATTCACGCTCGACACGCCGTCAACTGCAAGAAGCCCTGCGGGCGGTCGTTAAAGAAATTTAACGCGTCAAGCGCGCGTGAGCGACATCATGGAAGCGGATTTTTCCCGCCGCTAGATACCCTTGATCCGCTAGATAAAGGATCAAAAAAAAACACCCAGCGTATGACGCCGGGTGTTTTGTGTTTCAGGTGCCGAATTTGAAACGATCATTGATAACTGCGACATATCGCACAATAGTCTAAATCCCAAGTCAGGCCGCTTCGGACGAAACAGCCATGACCGGATTCAATACCCGTGCTCTATGCGAGTAGCAGGGGAAAAAACGGAGCGGCTAAGTTACAGTCGTGATTAATCGCGATCGTAACCACCACCACCGCCGCCGTAGCCGCCGCGTCCACCGCCACGACCACCGCCGCCACCGCGTCCGCCGCCACCACCACCACCACCACCGTAGCCGCCACGTCCACCGCCACCACTTTCCTTGGGACGGGCTTCGTTAACGGTCAACGGACGGCCATTATTGCTTTGATTATGCAACCCATCAATAGCGGCTTGCGCTTCTTGATCGGTGCTCATCTCCACAAAGCCGAATCCCTTGCTGCGACCTGTGTCGCGGTCCTGCATCACCATCGCATTGGTCACTTGGCCATAAGCCGAAAAGATCGTTTCCAATTCCTGCGAGGTGACACTATACGCCAAGTTTCCAACATACAAACGCTTGCCCACCACCAGCTCCTTTACAACAAACACTGACTGTGCCAGCACGAAGGCCAACACCGAAAAAACCCAACTCCACCAGCAGAGTCGGTACGCCGAAACATGAACACCCTACACCGGGCCAGCATTCCTGTCAAAACACTGCATCACGCTCGCCGATAAGTTCCTACAAATATACCCCTTGGTGCCGCACTTGTACACAAAATTCCAGAAAAACTCTCAAAATGCACAATTCGCTCAAATTCCCATCCCCCCAATTCAATTATGAGCAAACTTGAATATTCACTTACGAGCCAACGGAAGTACTACCATTTTTCCCAATGTGCCCATTTTGAAATCCCCGGCCGGATTCATGCTTATCCGTGGCCGCTGATGGATGCTCCGCAGTGTGGGGAGAGCCATTTTCGCCAGGAAAAAGGCTGGACCGCGGGACGCTTGCGTCCCCGGGGTTGGGGGAGGATTTGCCGTTCAAATGCGGGCTGACTTCCACGCCATTTCCCAAAATACGCCCCAAATGCGCCTTGCCAATCCGGCAATGCACGGTCATCCGCTCATCCGTATAGCGTTGGGATAAAACTTCGCCATGCGCATTCAAATACGCGAGTAACTTGCCATTATCCACCCCCGCCGAAATGTCCACATCGGCAAAATCGCGGGAAAGGGCGTCGCTGACCGCGGCGGCCAGCTTTCCTAGACCCAGGCCCGATTTAGCGCTAATGGGGATGGCGTTTGGATAACGAGCCTGTAGCCGATCCAATGAATCACGGCTATGGGGGTGATCCACCTTGTTCAGTACCAACAACGTGTCTTTTTCCTCAATCCCCAGTTCTTCCAACACTTTGTACACACTGGAAATTTGCTCAAATACGGCCACATTACTGGCATCCGCCACATGCAACAGTAAATCCGCCTGCCGGGCTTCTTCCAACGTGGCCTTAAAACTGGCGATCAAGCTATGCGGCAAATCCCGAATAAAACCGACGGTATCGCTTAGCAACACGGGACCCCAGCCCGGCAGTTGCCAACGCC